>CAIYQH010000056.1 GCA_903928285.1 uncultured Bacteroidales bacterium | reverse complement strand
CCCTGTCCGCTCAATACCTCCCGCATTGTCGGAAAGCACCGCAGGGTGGTTTGGCAGATGCTCCTGTTAGCCCCTGCCGGTGGATCAATCCTGTAACTCATTGTCTCTCCCTGGTTTTCCGTGAGGCTTCTGTTTATCTATAACAACTCGTTTCCTTCCGTTCTGATTCAATTTATTACAGCCCACCATCTTGATTACAGCAAGCTTCACTTATATTAACCGGAGATTACTTTCCGGTCGTTTAGTGTGCGTCTGGGCGCACTCAGTCGTGGATGCAACGCACCGACAGCTCCGTAGTCTTAAGCGCAAAACCACTGCCAGCACCGGCAGTAAAATAGGAAAGGGCTATACTCCAGCCATTATTCAGATCCATAGAAAAGGAAGACCAGAAACTGGTATATTTCCATTGCTGGGTCGAGAGCCCGTTGTCGCGCATTCCCGCGGCAAGTGCGGTAAATCCGCTGCTGTTGTCGGCTCCGGCATTGGGCGACAGCCAATGGTCATAATGCGCCTCCTTGAGTTTTCCCCCGGCAATCGAATCGGGCCCTAATAGAGCGAGCATCGTTGTCATCTCCGTGTTGGTCGGGACATGCCAGTCGGGCGGGCAGATCCCCCTTGCACCGGTTGTCGTCGCGTATTGCATCATTTCATTCCAGGGATACAGGGCGCCATAAACTTCACAATTATTTTCCTGGTCATCATAACAGTATTTTTCAATAATCCCGTTGTCCGATGCGATCTGGCTGGTATCCAGCTTCGTCCCGATATTGAGATTTTCGCGGAACCAGCACTGTGTGCCTATTGCCACCGTATGGTAGCTATGGTTACCGTAGCGCACTGTCGTCACCGCACACGAATGATCCGTATGGGTAAAATCAAACGACAAGGTGGTATCAGCCCCGGGACAACGTGCCAGGATGGTGGCGCTGAGCGTGTCGTGATACCCTGTAAATTCAAGATTATTGCAGGTGTCCCATACAAATTTATTGTTCGTCAATGCAGACTTCACCCCCGGGGTCCAATTTACTGCACCCACATAAGCCAACCGGCAACCTGCCGGAACACCCGGGGCATCAGAAACGATTTTAATGCTTTTCCTGCCTGCATCTCCATATGCTGAAAAAACATAGACTCCGGGATGATCAGGTGAAAAAATAAAAGCATAATATCCCCTGCCCAGCTCCTTTTGAAAACCGGCTACCTGCAAGCCATTCGTTAAGGTAACGGCAACATGGAGGGTTCCAGGGTCAGGCTGGAATACTGTTATTTTCGTGTCAGCCCCTGCGGGATTCGGAACATTCGGAAATACCTGCAACGCTTCCGGACCACCCCTTAACTCATCAATTCCAGGGCCCCAGCAGGGTGAAAGCACAAATGACAATATCGAATCAGGCCATTGGATAATTGTATCGCACAACCTGTCAAGATTCCTGATCCTGATGCTATTGACATTTGAGGAAACCCCCTTGTCGATACCGTTGAAAATAATGGTGCGGGTTTTCCGCTGACCATTGGCAACCGAAGACCAAATGAGGAAGGATAGCACAATTAGAAAATTCTTAACATTCATTTTATTCGGGGTTAATTTTTGTATTCCAGGTTGTCTCCATTGATAACAGATATGATGTTGCTGAAAGGATAACGCGACAACTTCCCCTGTCATAAAATCCAGTCTTTCTGATTGTCCCTGTGTCGCCCTTCCTGCCAGGAGTCGGCGCCCATTCACTGATCAAATATACGGAAATTGCAACGGGTGATGGTCAAAGCGATTAAAAATATTTTTCATCCATGTTAGGATCACAGAGAAGATTCTTCTATAATTTTCATCGGTCTCTTTGGCAGAACTCCTATATTTGCATTTTTTTTCACCTAACACCTTGTTGATTTGAGTTTAACTACCGACAACCTGTTCCCGGTACATCACGAGATCCTTAACCGGCAAGAAAAAGAGACCTTATTACGACAAAGGTCTGTGGTTATATGGCTTACAGGTTTATCGGGCGCCGGTAAAACTACCCTTGCCAAACACCTTGAAACCGAACTTTTCAGCAGGGGTTTTCTGACCCAGATCCTCGACGGGGATAATATCCGCACCGGGGTCAACAGCAATCTGGGGTTTTCCGACACTGACCGTTACGAAAATATCCGCAGGATCTCTGAAATCTCAAAATTATTCCTTCATTGCGGCATCATCACCATTAATTGTTTCATCAGCCCTACTGAGGATATCAGGGAGCTGGCGCGCAAAATCATCGGGAAGGATGACCTGGTGGAAATTTTCGTCAATGCGCCCCTTGACGTTTGCGAGACCCGTGATGTCAAGGGACTCTACTCAAAAGCCCGCAGGGGGGAGATCAAAGAATTCACAGGCATTACCTCACCTTTTGAAACACCAAGGCATACCGACATCGAAATCCGTACCGACCAGTTTTCCATAGAAGAATCCGTCAGGAAGATCCTGGATTTCATTCTTCCCCGCATTGTATATAACACGGTACCAGCCCCGAAACAGCGCTAACCTGCATTCCTGCATTCCTGCATTCCTGCATTCCTGCATTCCTGCATTCCTTAAACAGGCGCATATTTGGTATCAGGTTTATCCCTGATCGGGATGATCCCGGCCATTTCGCCCAAAACATTCACAAGGTCGGAGCCGGCCGGAACCACAATTTTCGAATTATCTTTCAATGAGGTCTCCAGTGCCTGGATTTTCCGGAGAATCTGAGCATTTCCGATAAAATATTTCTCGGCAGCTTCATTGACCAGGGCAATGGCCTGGGCCTCCCCTTCAGCCCTGAGAATCTGTCCCTGTTTCACCCCTTCGGCACGGCGGATCTCGGCGCGTTTCTCGCCGTCGGCCTTGGTTTCGGCAGCGGTGGCATAATCGATGGCGGCAATTTTCTCGTTTTCGGCCTTGACAATCTTGTTCATGGTTTCCTGAACATCCTTTGGCGGGTCAATTTCCTTCAATTCAGTCCTGACAATCTGGATTCCCCAGTTTTTGGTTTCATCGAGCAGGGTGCCGTGCAACTCCTTGTTGATCTTGCCGCGTTCGCTGTTGGCCGATTTCAGCGTCATGGTGCCGATAAT
>CAIYQH010000055.1 GCA_903928285.1 uncultured Bacteroidales bacterium | reverse complement strand
CTTAAATTGGTGTTCTCCCAATGGCTTAGGTGGTAAAGATGCCGAAAAGCTTAAAATCATTACGACGAATATGATTGAGAAGCTGTTGAATAAAGCAAATGTTTTCAGCAATTAATCGATATGATGACAGGCTATCCGCACTTAATAAGCCTCCCCTATGGACGTGCTACATTCATCCACTTTGGCTGATAATCTCAAACACCCAATTAACGGTCGCTACTGATTTGTGCTATCCTAACTTCCTACTTTCATTCCTTTTCTATCAGATTTATTTCCCTGAATTCTAAAAATGTCTTCTTCTCATCACAAGTCAAAAACAGTTTGGATTTTTAACCAATACATCAACACACCAGAATTTCCAGGTGGTACCAGGCATTACGATCTTGCCCGGGAGTTGGTTAAAAAAGGGTATCGTGTCCATCTTTTTGGAGGTGCATTCCACTATCTTCTGTTAAAAGAGATCGTGCTTAAGGATGGGGAAAACAGGAAGACGGTGGAACTGGATGGAATCGTATTTCATTGGCTACGCGTTTTGCCATACAAAAACAATGGGATCAGGAGAATATTGAGTATGGTGAAATTCTATTTCTCCCTGCTCAATGAGGTTAAACTATTGAAAAGAGAGGCTACTTTTAACAGTCCCGACGTCATCATTGGCTCTTCCGTGCATCTGTTCACTGTTTTGGCAGCCTATCGAGCTGCAAAAATGGTGAATGCCCGCTTCATCATGGAAGTAAGGGATTTATGGCCTTATACACTGACTGCGATAGGACTTCTTTCCAGACGACATCCGCTGGTTTTGCTTTTTGGCTGGATGGAACGTTTCCTGTATCGAAGAGCGGAGTTGATTGTCACCTTGCTTCAGGATGCGGATCAATACATCGGACAATATACAGACGCCAGAAAAGTAATTTGGTTGCCAAATTCATTTAACAAGGATAATCTGTTTGCAAATAAACAACCTCAAAACTTCCTGCCGCCCAATGAAAAGAGAAAATTAACCATCCTTTTTGCCGGGTCCATGAATATTGCCGACAATCTTCTGTTATTGCTATCGGCATTTCAGGAGATGAGAAAAACAAATGATGGGATCCGTTTGGTATTGCTCGGAGATGGGATGGAAAAGATCAACCTGTCAAAGTACGTTCTGGATCATCAAATACCGGATGTAAGTATGTTGCCTACTGTTCCAAAAAACAAAATCATCCCTTATTTATTGGAAGCCGATATTTTGTGGGTAGGAATGCCGGATACCAATCTTTACAAATATGGACTAAGCTTCAATAAAATATACGACTACATGGCTGCCGCCAAACCGATCATAATATCCAGCCCCAAACAAAGCAACATTATTGTGGATGCGGAATGCGGACTAAGGGCCAATGCGGAAGATCGTACTGACCTCATAGAAAAAATAGGGGAAATAATCGAGTTGGGAGAATCTGCAAGACAGCAGATGGGACTTAATGGATACAACTATCTGATGAGGAATTTCACAACAGATATTATAACGGATAAGTTGATTAAAGAAGTCATTGATAAATAACAACAGCCAAAATTTATTTCCTAATTGCTGGCTTTAAAATGTTGCATTATATAGGTTCGATAACACAAACTTCTGACTTAGTATTTTACCTTTGATGTCATAAAAATGTTACTGGAACTCAAAATAGGATTTTGGTATGTCGGCATTAAATTTAGTCAGGGGAGCCATTGTTGAAGATGCATACAAAATTGCAAGACTGCATCAGGAGGAATT
>CAIYQH010000054.1 GCA_903928285.1 uncultured Bacteroidales bacterium | reverse complement strand
CGATCCGATCATCGACCCCACCACGATGGCCGTTGAGTCGAACAGGGTTAACCTTCGCTGAAATTCGTGTTCGGTGCTCATATACTTTTACTTTCGTGACCCGTGATGTCACTGTTTTTCTTCTGCAATTTATAGGAAATTTTAATAGGGTTAACAAAGTTGATTTAATTTCAGGGCAAAGGCAGTGGGGGCGACGTAATCTAATTGGTTATCAGACTTTAAAATTCTTTTGAGTATGTGTCAAATCAAATAAATAATCGTTATATATTTGTTAAAGGAAAAATTATTTATTGTTCTTTGACAGATCACTATCATACCAGTTATGACTGTAAACCTTCCTTTGCATTTAAAAACAGAGTTGTCCTTAACGCAATTAAACTCTCTTTGCGCTAACTTTACTTTCTTTTTCTCCCACAAAAAAAAAGTAACAAAGAAAAGTCAACGCTTCATGAAAGTCACTAAAAATCTTCGTCATTCGCTAAACTGCGGAAACTCGTCGCTTCGCTCCTCTGACAGTCCGCAGTATTTCGCTCATGACTCGATTTTCTTAACGTGACTTTCATAAGGCGGCTTGCCTGCTTAGTCTGGGTTGTTCCAATACATAGCCAGGCCTAATAAAGGTCAAGTAAAGACCTGAGTAATATTAATAACTGGTACAATTGTGATCAGGCAATTTTTTTATGGGAAACCGGCTTCCTTACAGCATGAGATCTTAAAATCAAAATAGTATGAAAAAAGTTTCTTTGTTTTTATTGGGCTTGATCTTTTTCAGCCTGGGCAGTACGAAAATTGTCAATGGGCAGGCTCCCGACTGGACCCGGCTGCTGCAAACAAATACCAGCGGTGTGGAAATGATCAACCTTGTAACCGCTGATGCCGCTAATTCGTGGTTTGCGGGCAGGATCAGCGGGCAGGTTGCTTTTAGTGGCATTGCCTATACCAGTGTCGGCTTTTACGACCTGCTCCTGATTAAAATGTCAGGTTCAGGTTCGCCGGTTTGGGTAAAGCAAATCAATGCCCAGGCAGGAGGGACCATTACTCCGGATGCCATCAAAACAGATGGCGCAGGGAATATTTTCCTGACGGCAACCTTTTCGGGCACCGTTACGCTGGGCGGCAATACCCTGGTATCGGCTGCGATGCAAAATTCCTTCATGGCCAGGTTTGACAATGCAGGAACCTGTACCTGGGCCACACCGTTTTTAAGTACCGGGACCCTGAACAGCAAAATTACGATGGATGGAAGCAATAACTGCTTTGTAATCAGCAAATCGACCAAGCTGCTGAAATTTTCAGGTGCCGGCGTGAAATTATGGGAACAGGTCTTTCCCGACAGGACCCTGCAGGCGGTAGCCGTATATGGAAACCAGCTATACCTGGGCGGAACCCTCCAGGGGGGAACGACCAACTTTGGCACCCTGGCGTTAACCTCGCTGGGTGGCTATAATACCGGCTTCCTGGTAAAGGCCGACCTCACCGGGAACTTCTCCGGTTCGCTGGTCGTTGGAGGATCGACACTGGGCGACGGCTCCTCAGTAAGCGATATCCTGACCGATAACAGCGGGAACCTGATCATAACGGGCTGCTATACCAAAGATTTGGTGCTTGGCACGGTTACTATCACCCATACCAGCAGGTCTTACTACACCTATATTGCAAAATGCGACAACAACTTCGCCTTTTCATGGGCCACATCGAGTTCCTTATTTCTTAATACCAGCCGCGAAATGTGGACCTACCGGCTCTTTTCCGACAACACAGGCAATATCTATGAGTATGGCATGATCGGCAGTTCGTTTCAATACGGGAATGTCTCCCTTAACCTGATCTCCGGTGAGCAGTTCCTGGTGAAATTCGATGCTTCGGGAAATCCGCTGAACGGCTATGCGCTCCAAAACACCTCCTTCGACAGGACAATGGTCACTGTATCGGGTAAGGTACTGGCCGGGGGATTCTTCAATACCGACGGCGATGCCCGGTTTGGTAATTTCTTTATGAGCCAGTATGATAACAACCTGGTGGTGGAATGGCAGGATTTCTCCTCAAACTGTTTCTCAGGGAGTGCAAAGATCTGTTATATCAAGCATGATGCGGCAGGCAATACCTACCTCGAATCAAGGATTATCGGTCAATGCGATTATTTCGGTACGATCATCAACACCAGCCATTACCTGACAGTGGTTTCAAAACACGATATTGGCGGGAATTTGCTGTGGATGAAACAGATCCAGGATATCAGCCCCCACCTGTTCGGATCCATCTTCACCCTCGATAAAAACAACAATGTCGTGATGGCAGGTATCTTCCAGGGCACCCTCGTTGTCGGGAACACTACCTTGACATCCCCCCAGTCGCAGGAGGGATATGTAGCCAGCTTCAGCAGCGACGGCCAGTTTTTATGGGCATCGAAATTTAATTTAGGCCAGGATATTTCTGTAGATTTCACCATTGCAACCGATAACGACCGCAATGTACTGGTTACCGGTGTCGCAGCTCCTGCCAATTACCTGATAAAACTCAACCCTTCGGGAACGAAACTGTGGTCTAAGTCCTTCCCGATGGAATCCTACTATGTCAGTATGGTTTCGGCCGACGCCGGCAATAATATATACCTGACCAGCGAAATCCACCTTTCCGACCAAACAGGGTCCACGACGATTGGTTCCGTCACCCTCACGCAGACCTATAACGACGGCTCCACCGCCCTCATCAAATTCGACCCGAACGGGAATGCCCTGTGGGCTTATACTTACGGCGGTGTGGCCGGGGCGACCTATTCCGATGGCTGGCCCTGCGATATCAGGACCGACGGGGCAGGGAATACCTGGTTATGGGGCTGGTGCCCCGACCATGCGACCTTTGGTAACACCACGCTGACCAATCCCTATACCCCGAACCAGAAATATTCCTATTACCTGACGAAGATCAGTTCATCCGGGGCGGTCTTATGGGCGAAGGCGATATATGAGTCGACCTATTCCTTCAACTACGGAGACCTGCTGGACCTCGATTCAAAAGGAAATGTTTATGTGGGAGGCCATTTTAACAAGAAGATCAACATCGACGGCACCGAATTCCTGCCCGAAGGAAGCAACGACTTCTTTGTGGTCAAGTATTCAGGGGCTGGCGTCTACACGTGGATGAAAACCATTCCTTCCAACAATACCATCATCAATTCCCTCTCGGTGTTAGATGAAAATGTGCTGAGCATGGCCGGGTATGCAGGAAAAAATGCCACCCTGGGCAATTTCAGTTTCGTGAAAAATGGTGGCTCGAACTGTATCGTAGCTACCCTGGGTAAGCTGCCCCTGCTTGTGCCCGAGATTAAGAAAACAGCGACCCTCCTCTATCCGAATCCCGTGAAAGATCTCCTTTTTATCAAAGGAGATAACGGAAGGTATGCGGTATCAGTAGAAGATATGAACGGAATAACCGTAATCCGCCATCAGGAGGTGTCGGGCAGCCTCGATGTAAGTCTTTTGAACAGCGGCGTCTACGTAGTGAAGCTTGAAAGTAAGGATGGGATAGCTTGGGAAAAGATTATAAAACAATAAGTGACTGTTTGAATTTAAAAAAACCAGGATCCATCGTTAAACATGATAAAAAAAGAATCCCGTTCATAACTTGTTAACATCATTATTTCCTCGTTATTTATCATCAACGTATCTTTATTGCAAATATCAACAAATGAAGACAAGAGTCGCATTCCTTGCCCTGATCCTGTGGCTGACAGGAGCTTCGTTCCAGTTGTTTGCCCAGAAACGACTCACCCCTGAGGTGGTCGGCGAATTTGGCACCAAGATCTTCAACCACGACAAGGACTCAGTGTTCCGTGCCATAAAGGCGGTGCTGATCAGCCATGATTACCTGATCGATATCGAAAATCCCGCCAAGGGGATCATCAAAACCAGGAAAAAGGATATCGGGGCCTCGGGCAATGCCACCTATGGCATCAACAGCAGCTCGGCCCAGATCAGGTCGAACTACCGGCAGTATAATGTGATGGTGGAGGAGCTGGAGCAGGGGAAAATAAAGGTCGTAATCGTTCCCAAGATCTTTGTGGGTGATGCCGACCTGTCGGATGAAAAAGTATGGGTGCTGAAGGGACCTGCCGGCGAGATCAAACTATGGGAAACCCTCTTCAAAGAGGTGGGTGAGATGCTCTGACCTCACCCCTGACCCTCTCCTTGAAGGAGAGGGAGAAAGGTTATCGTGTACTGGTAAATTCTGAAATTCAGCATAATCCACGGCAACTTTCTTAAACGATGCTGTCATGATCAAAGGGAATGTGGGGGTGGTCATTCAGCATACACTGGTGGCTGACTGACGGCCGGACAGAACTGGCTGTAAACCAACAAGGTGCCGGCATGGTTGAATTGCCTGCAAAGGTCAGTTGATAAAGAAATCCAGCGCGATCTTCTTCAGCGAAAAGCACCTGACCTCCACGGCGTAATTTTTCTGAAACAGCGAAAATTGAGGCATCGGCGGGTGTTTCAGCGCCAGCATCGCCAGGATCCCTAGAATCGACAGTTTTTTCCTCATAATGCGCAAAGATAAGAAGAGTGTGGTTATTAACAATGACCTCACCCCAGTTGTCTTTTTGTAAAGTCACAGATCTCCTCCATCGCCTCCGCCGCCTCCCGGAACATTGGCGCCAGCAAGGGATAGCAATGCACCATCCCCTTTCCCGTGAGGAATATGACATTTACGCCTGCCTTTGCGGCTTTAGTCGAAAATTTCTCCGCATCCTCAAAGAGTTCATCATCCATCCCGGCATTGATAAAGAGCGGGGGTAACCCGGTCAGGTCGCCGAACAGGGGGGAGATCAGAGGATTTGCAGCATCCTGGCTGCCTGCGTAACAGCGGCTGAAGAGCGTCCAGGAGTCTTTGGGAGCCAGGGAAACCCTGTTTTTAGTGAAATAGGAGTCGCTCGAGCAGGTGAGGTCGGTCCAGGGGGAGATAGCCACGGCAGCGGCAGGGAGCGGAATGTCACGATCCCTGAGTGCGAGCAGCAGCGCCAGGCAGAGGCCTCCCCCGGCCGATTCCCCTGCCACCAGAATATTGGTGGGGCTGAAACAACTTGACAGCAACCACTCGTAAACAGTTACCGAATCCTCCAGCGCAGCAGGGAAGGGGTGTTCGGGTGCCAGCCTGTACTCGTAGACCAGGTTGGCATAACCGCAGTTACGGGCAAATTTGGAGATGAACCCGCGGTGGTCGTTGCAGGAGCCCGAAACATACCCGCCACCGTGCACATAGAGGATCAACTTCGACTGATCAGCCCCGGCCGGGATGATCCACTCAGCTTGGATCCCCTCAATTACCAAAGGTTTCAGGGTGATGCCGGAAGGAATCCTGGCATAGTGCGAGGCCCCCTTCTCACACAACTCCCTGAAAGCCGGGATAGAGGTTTGGGAGGTGAATACCTCCCTGTGCAGTTTCCCCTGCAACAGGTGCCTGTTGCGCAGGATGAAGTTGAAAATCTTACTCTTAAGGCTGGTCATCGGATAGTCGGTTTTACAGAGTTTGTACAAGATTTGTTAAGGATGCCAAATTTACAGGTCCTGCGGAAAAAATACAAACAGAAAAAGCCACCTTTTGGGCGGCTTTTTCCTGAAAACGGGAAAATATATTTGGTTTGATGTTGATGAAGCAAAATTAACATGAAACGGCCTGCAGGAAAAGTTTCAATCGGCTGGTGGTGGGCTGAACCCGGTGAACGGGGGAGGGAGACCGGCGAATGAGGCCGCCAGTTTAAACAAATTTCCTAAATTTGTCCTATGACGGTAATAAATAGTACCCACTGTGTGCGGACAGGTGAAAAGGAAAGCGCAACCCGGGCGCCTTTGATAAAGCTCGATGAAAAGCTGAAGAACGAGATCCTGGGCCAGATCGAAGAGGAGGGCATCGTGATCGTGCATTGCACCCATACATCGGGATCGTACGGGGCGATCAGGATATGGAACACCACGGTGCTGGTCGACAGGCAGTCGGGCAGCCGCAGCCGGCTGCTGCATGCCCTGAATATCTCTGTCGCCCCGGTGTGGACGGAGGTGTTTCCCGGCTCCGCCGTGCGGTTCACCCTGATCTTCGCCCCGCTGCCCCATGGCTGCGAATCGTTCGACCTGTTTGAGGATATCCCGCAGCCTGGCGGGTTTTTTGTGGAGAACATCCAAAGGAACAGGAGTGATGTGTATCGGGTGGATATTATATAGCCTTTACCCGGCGACACAAATGGTTTTCTCCAGACCATCGGTTTTGCCTATAATCCGCGGGGTTGGTTGACCAAAATCAACCAGTGAACCTATGATTTGCTGCGGCTGAAAGCCCGTCAGGTCGTGTGCAGAAAAATTCAGACTGTAGATTTTGATTTTTTATGTTGATCGTGCTGTAAAGAAACAGGTATAGGCTTCGAGGATTTTTTCTGTGTTTTGATATACTCGCTTATGGCTTTTTCCTCTTCTGCAGATAAAGGATCCAATCCGCCAATATAATCAACTTCCAATTCTGTTTTTTTGTTGCCATCTTATTATTCTTAAGAATATCTGTTAATGTGGATAATGCTTTCAAGATTTTTTGTAGCTTCTTCAGTCCACCTGATCCTTAAGCCATTTTTCATATTTCCTTCTTATCTGGTCGTGGGGATAGATCTTCCCTTGTTCAGGATCCATAAGACCCCTATTGATAGATTCCTTGTTTTCTAAAGAAATTTGATTCCACCAAT
>CAIYQH010000053.1 GCA_903928285.1 uncultured Bacteroidales bacterium | reverse complement strand
GACGGAGATTCACTGATGTTCCTTGAATTGATCGAGATATTCAAGAAGAGATACAACCTCGGTATAGAACTGAAGGTGATCGGCAAGTATGCCGTGAAGCACCCGGTTGCCACGATCGGAGAGCTTATCGACATGCAGTTGCTGATCATTGAACATGAAAACCGGCTGCTGGAACTCCATCCTTAACTCACTTCATTGTGCCGGAAACACAGTCAGCCTTTATATTCCCGGCATTCACACGGGATTACAGAGATCATCCCGGAGACAACCTGCCCGGTTTTGAACAACAATTCAACCTGTTGCTGAAGGCTGCACCGCAATTGACCGCTCCCCCGTTCCCAGGGTTTCGCTTTGCAGAGATGACGGCCCCGCATGAGGAACTCCCTAACCAGTACCTTACCTACCTGTATAGTTGTGCAGCTTCACGAACACTTAGGACCCGTCATTTCACTCCGGCTTTTTCAGCGGGTTACAGTATGGGAATTTATGCAGCGCTGTTTGATGCCGGCGCAATTTCCTTTGAAACCGGCCTTGAACTTATCCGGCTGGCCTATGAAACTGTATCAGGGGAGTTGAAAAACAGGCAGTTCGGAATGGCAACCGTGATAGGCCTTGACAGGAAGGATATTGAGCAATTGACGCTTCAGCGGAAACCTGCACCGGAGATTGCAAACCGCAATGCCACCCATTCATTTGTCGTATCCGGGCAATATGATCAACTTGTCCTGTTCATGGAGGATGCCAGGAATGAAGGCGCCCTGCATGTTCGCGACCTGGGGGTTTCGATTCCCTGGCATTCCGGCTTTTTGACAGGGGCTGCCCATGAGTTTGCCAGGAAGATCAGCCATCTTGACTTCCTGGCCGCACAAACCCCGGTCATTTCGCTGATCGACCAGGATATCCTCAAATCAGGAGCATCACTGCGCAGGGAGGTGAGCCGGAACCTTTTCCTGTCGCTTGACTGGCTTTCCACAGCAGAGAAATTACTGGAGCTGAACACGGAACTCTTCGTGGAGTGCGGGCCATCGAAAGGGCTGGTGAAAAATGCAAAATTTATTGAAGGAACTTACCGGTTTGCCTCACTCGATAACCCGGGAATTATCTGAAACCGAAATCACTGTTACAATTTTCCTTCCATTTTCCATTGTTTCCTGATCCTGAGCAATGTACGGAACATGGGTTCCTGGATATTGCTGCTTTTTCTGAATTCATTGGCGGCAGCTATCATGGCGGTGGAAGGCGCTGTGTCGCCAGCCGACAGGCAATTGGGCCTGAGCAGGGTCGCATCCCTGATCAGGCCATCCAGGCCGGTTTTCGCGATCCTGTCGGAACAATAATAGGCAGACGGCTGAAACACAGATTGCCCGGCGTTGATCCTCCCCTCCTTGACCGCCAGGTGGTATAACGGGGTTCCAGGGTAGATCCGCAACCCTGAGTTCATATAAACCAAATCCTCCGGATTAATGAAATTATCAATAAAATCAAGTGTTTCCTGAAAAGTATCCGTATCTTCACCGGGGCCGCCGAAGAGGAGAAACCACATGGTGGGGAGGTTGAACTTCGCGATCAACCCGGCCATCTTTTCAATTTCGGCACGGGTAAAGCCCTTATCCAGGTTTTTCAGCATCCTGGCTGATGCGCTGTCGGGCGTGGCATCGATCTGCGTAAAACCGGAGCGGATCATCAGGTCGAACAGCTCTGCGCTGGTATGGCGCGGATTCATCCCCATGGTCCTAAGCCTGACACTGATATTCTTTTTGATGATTTCCCGGCAGATCGCCTCGGCATGACCGCGGGGATCGTTAAAGGTGGAATCGACAAATTCAAAGGTGACATAGCCCAGTCTTTTGTGCGCCTGTTCAATCTCGTCGGCAATATCGGACGGGTTGCGGATCCTGAACTTTCTGCCTTCTATCAGCGGGTAGGTGCAATAGATGCAGCCATGTGCGCATCCCCGTTTGGTCTGGACCGAATAGACACCCCTGGCCATATAGGGGTTAAAGTCGATCCACCGGTCAATTTCAGGAAACCGCATGTCATCTGCAGTACGGAATGATTGTTGCCGGCTACCTTTGATTTTCATGGTTTCCGCAGTAATCACATTAGGAAGATCCGACAGATCCTGCTTTAAGATAATCCTTGACAGCAACTCAGGTAAAATTTCCTCCCCCTCCCCGGTAATGCCATAGTCAGCGCCTGTGAGGTTCATCAGCTCCTCCGGGAAGATGCTGAAACCGCTGCCACCCAGAATTACAGGCACCCCTGTTATCTGCTGTAAGGGTCTGATAAACTTTTCAAGGATGCCATCCGGGTAAAAAACTGTCCGTTCCTCAACGGTATCATCGATATTGCGGATGCTGAATCCGATAAAATCGGGCTGGAACTGCAGCACCTCCGATACCAGTTTCCTGCCTTCATCAAAAACGCCATCATAGATTTTTACCTGGTATTGATCCTCCAGCCGGGTTGCCAGCATGCACAATCCCAGCGGAGGAACCGGGTAGGGCGCCTTCTCGGTATTCGTATTTACAAGCAGAATTTTCTTCATCAACGCTTCCGGTTAAAATATCTCCAATCTATATCACATCGGTTCCCTGCCTGATCAGCCACAGGGCGGCAACACTGGCATGAAATTCATCATGGGGCAGGGTGGTTCTCATCACGGCATTGAAAAAATTGTATTTACGGTAGTCATAATCAGTAATCTTTTCCTTAACCTCCCGGTGATAGAGCGTTCCCGGCATCGGTGTCAGGATGGTATAACCGGCATAAACCACCTTATTCTGACTTGCATAATCGGCAAGGGCTTTAAAATCATCATGGTTATAATCCACAGGAACGACATAGTTTCCGCGCACCATGATTCCGTTCTCCTGGAAAACCTTTACCGCCACCCGGTTGTCGTGAGCCGGCGAATGCTTATGATATTTTTTCAACTCTTCATCCCGGAAGGACTCAAACCCGCAGATGACCACCTTGAGCCCGCCTTTGGCAAGCTTTTCAATGATGTCGGGCCTGTGGGCAGCAATATCGGCGCGGATATCCATAATGAAGGTCTTGTTGATCCCCTCTTCGCCTATTCTTCTGAACAGCTCCAGCATGAAATGCTCATCCACCACTGTGTTGGCATCGGCAAACCTCACCACCGGGTACTCATCAATGGATTTAAGTTCAGTGATGAGACTTTCAACCGTGCGCTGGTAATATTTTCCCTTGAACTGGGTCCAGATGGAACAAAAAGTACACTTGTACGGGCACCCCAGTGACGTAAAGACATAGGTGCTGGGATAGGGACTGTTGCCTACCTTGTAGGTATCAATCCAGCGTACCAGGTGACTCCTGTCGGGCATCAGGTAATCATTTCCGGCACCATCCCAGAGCGGCGGATTTCCCTTCGTTTTCTTCAACCCTGCCGAGGTATTGAGGATGATACCGGGAACAGCATTCCAGTCACTCTTTTTCTCCCATACCTTCACCACCTCCCGGAAAACATGGGGGCATTGCCCCGGGATAACGATATCGACCGAAATATCGGTAAAATCATCCGGGCACAGGGTTGCGTGCAAGCCACCGGCAACCGTCAGAATGGCGGGGTTGCATTTTTTTACCGTCCTGAATATCGCGATACTGTAATCAAATTCAGAAGTGATAACCGTTACGCCAACCAGATCTGGATGCAACCTCTCTATCAAAGATTCCACAAGGTTCTCCAGTGGAGGCGTATCGGGTACGAGATCATATTCCCCCTTGATATCAAAAACCGTCACATCATGGTCTTTTACTGCGGCGGCAATGGTTAACAATCCGAGAGGCGGACCGATCAGCTTTCGGTGAATGAAGGGTTTTGCCTTCTCCGGGGCAAATCTGAGGATGTTGTTCTCGGGCGAGCGAGGCGGATTTATCAGCAATATTTTCATTGGCCAAATTTACGCAAATACATGAAAACGGTCATTTTTAAAAGTCGCTGATTTATCCTACTTTTGTTCCATAAAACAGTTTCAAGTATCCACAGATTTTATGGTTGATCTACAAACGGTGAGGCAGCAGTTTACCGACCTGCGTTGTTGCTGCATCATTCCTACCTACAACAACGACCATGCTCTGGAAAGTGTTATCACGGGGGTTTTGTCCTTTACAAACGATGTGATCGTTGTGGATGACGGATCAACCGACCAGACTAAAGTCATCCTGCAGCGGATTCCGCAGATAGAGGTCGTCACCATTCCTGCCAATACCGGAAAGGGATGGGCCTTGCGGCAGGGATTTGCCTTTGCCATCGGGAAGGGATACAGGTATGCGGTAACCATCGACAGCGACGGACAGCATTTCCCTGAAGATCTTCCCCGGTTTCTTGATCTGATCGAAAAACAACCCGGATCGATGATCCTGGGGGCACGCGATATGTCGCAGGAGGAGGTCCCCGGGACAAGCAGCTTTGGTCATAAATTCTCTATTTTCTGGTTTAAAGTGGAAACCGGTATCACCGTACTGGACGTACAGACCGGATTCCGGCTATACCCCCTTGAACAGATCGGCGAGATCGGATGGGTCTTCTCTAAAAAATATGAATATGAGGTTGAAATTCTCGTCCGGCTTGCCTGGCGGGGGGTCAGGGTATTGTCGGTGCCGGTGAAGGTTTATTATGCACCGAAGGAGAGCAGGGTCTCTCACTTCAGGAAATTCACAGATTTTACCAGGGTGAGTATTGCGAACAGCATTCTTGTCTTTATGGCCCTGCTGTGGGTCAGGCCCTTATCCTTCTTCAGGGGGTTGCGGAAGAAGACGATCAGGGAGTTTTTCATGGAATACTTTGTCAACAGCGCTGATTCGAATGTCAAACTGGCATGTTCTGTTGCACTGGGTCTCTTTATGGGGGTGACCCCCATCTGGGGTTGGCAGATCGTAACCACTTTCGGACTGGCGCACCTGCTGAAGCTGAACAAATTTGTCGCGGTAACGGTTTCCAATATCAGTCTGCCGCCAATCATGCCCTTTATCATTTTTCTGAGTTACTGGACAGGAGGCCTGGTGATGGGGGTAAAGATGTCGAACCTTCACTATACAGAGGGACTGGGGCTGCACTGGTTCAAGGAGAACCTGGTCCAGTATCTCCTGGGAAGCCTCACCTTCGGGATTCTGCTGGCAGGAATGATCGGCCCCCTCACCTATCTGCTGCTATCGATGTTCAGAAAAAACAGGCCGTGATGCCCATGGAGAAATTCGATGTGCTCATTATCGGATCAGGCCTGGGAGGGCTGATATGTGGCAATATCCTATCCAGGGAGGGGATGAGGGTCGCTATCGTTGAAAAGGAGCGCCAGCCGGGCGGCAACTTGCGAAGCTTTACCCGCCATGGTCAAAAATTCGAAACGGGCGTGCATTATACAGGCTCTCTCGAACCGGGTCAGACACTCTTTCGTTACTGGAAATACCTGGGGCTGACCGATGCGCTCCCCCTCCAGAAACTTGATCGGTCAGGATTCGACAGGATCTCTTTCGGGGATCAGGAATTCCCGCTGGCACAGGGCTTCGGAAACTTCGCCGAACAACTACTCCCCTACTTTCCTGATGCCGCTGCAGAACTAAAAAGATATACCCATAAAGTTGCGGAGGTGGCCTCTGCCTTTCCGCTGTATAATCTTGAACTTCCTGTCAATCATCAGGAACATCATTATACAAACAAAAGCGCATTTGAATTTTTTCAAACCTTCGCTCACATCCTTTCCAGTAATGGCAGGCACGTTGTTTCGTCTGCCTCTTCCTCCTCATGCATCCCGTTATCAGCCGTACTGGCAGGGAATAATTTCCTCTATGGAGGGCATCCGCAGACACCCTTACATGTTTCCTCCCTTATCAGCCATTCCTTTATTTCAAGTGCCTGCAGGATCATCGGGGGAAGCGACCAGATCGCTGTTTCCCTTGCAAACAGATTCAATTCAACGGGTGGCACCATTCTGGTGAACCGTGAAGTTACCCGGATCGATCGGCAGGGTCAGCAGTTTTCGGTCATTACCTCAAACGGTGAAACCTGCCATTCCTCCCGGATCATCTCCGATATCCATCCCTCGGTGGCCTTATCCCTGTTACCTGGCGGGATGGTACGCCCGGCCTACCGGAAACGAATTGATTCGCTTGACAATACGGTTTCTTCCTTTATCCTGCACCTGTCGCTGAAACCCGGTTCATTCCCCTATCTGAACCACAACTGTTATTACCATCACTCCCCCGATCCCTGGAATGAATGTCATCTGACAGGCCGGCAATGGCCGGGGATGTTCCTGTTGACCACTGCCTGCCAGCATCCCGGTCAGGAATTTGCTGAAACCATGACCATCCTTACCTATATGCAATACGGCGAGGTGGCCGCATGGCGTGAAACCCGCACCGGGCAACGGGGGGCCGCTTATGAAGATTTCAAGAGCGAAAGAGCGGAAAAGCTGTTACAGCTTGTTTTTCACAGGTTCCCTGAACTGCAGGGGGCGATAAGCCGGACCGATATTTCCACCCCTCTTACCTATCGCGATTATACGGGGATCCCGGAGGGTTCGCTCTATGGCATCCGGAAAAATTACCTGGAACCCATGATTACTACTATACTGCCCGGAACAAAGATTGCAGATTTCTATTTTACCGGACAAAATACCAACCTGCACGGGCTTCTTGGCGTTACCATCGGAGCGGTGGCAACCTGCGGGGAGATTGTCGGACTAAAGTATCTCCTGGAAAAAATAAAGGGTGCCTGACTGAATTTGGCAGGTTTCAACACGGAGGCTGTCTGACCGAAGGGCCTGTAACTAATTTTTTATAACTTTGCGGACCTCAATAACGAATTCCTTGAAAGAGCCCGTAACGACTGTTTGTCTGACCCGTTTTCCGGATTAATGCCATACCTGTTACTTTTCGTATAAGGAGGATCGATTTTAAGAATTTCTGATGGATGCTAAAGTCCTTCAGAGGATAATCAATTGAAAACTTTCAACGATGAATTTTAAATTAATATATCCCCGTTGGGAAAAGCTCGAAGGTCAAACCATTTTCAACCTGCCCCCGCATGGACCGGTTGTAATGGCTGCCACGATCCCTGAAAACGTTACCATCGATTTTACCGATGAAAATGTTGAAGAACTGGTCATTGACGAAAGTCCTGATTTCGTTGGTATTTCCATGATGCTTACCACCCAGGTCAAGCGTGGGTGGGAAATCGCCGATCAATATCGCAAGCTGGGAAAGAAGGTCATATTCGGTGGTATTTCAACCATGCTGCATGCCGAGGAAACGATGCTGCACGCCGATTCCGTGTTCCTTGGCGAAGTGGAGGGACGCATGGGCCAGGTATTTCTTGATTTTCAAAAAAACGAGCTGAAAAGAATCTATAATTTCATCAGCAATCCGCCTGACATGAACCTGGTCGGGCCTGCAAGAAGGGATATCCTTAAAAAAGACCTCTATTACCATAAGGGTTTCAGGATGGTCGACCTGTTCCATGCCTCGCGCGGCTGCATTTACGACTGTTATCCCTGTGCCGTGCGATACCTGGGTGGCCGCGGGTTCCGCCCCCGCCCGGTCGAACGGGTGGTCGAGGAATTGTCGCAGATGGACAACAACAGGATCTTTATGGTCGACAATTCCCTTGCTCTCGATACCAAATGGGAAAAGGAGCTCTTCAAAGCCATGATTCCTTTGAAGAAAAAATGGGTAAGCCATACCATCGAGGATAAAGACGATGTGCTGGACCTCGCAGCCCAGGCAGGTGCCTGGTATGTCTATCAGGCTGTTTTCGACACCTCCGATTATATCAGAAACCGCATCAAACAATACCATAACTATGGCATTGCAGTTGAAGGGACCATCCTGCTGGGCCTCGATAATCAAACCGAAGATGACATCAAACGACTGGTGGACTTCCTCCTGGAAATCGAACTGGATCTTGCCGAATTCACGGTACTGGCGCCCTTTCCCCACACGAAGGCATACAGCGACCTGCTCAAGCAGGGGCGCATCATCGATACCGACTGGAACCACTACAACGCCGGCAAGGTCGTGTACCAGCCGAAACACATGTCGCCTGAAAGGTTGTCGGAACTCTTTCAGTATGCCTGGGACACCTTTTACCAGGATGAGTCACAATCAAAAAAAATGTTCAACCTCATCAGCCGGGTTGTCACAAGGGAGATGTCTGACGGAACCTTCACCCCCCGCCGCCGTGACCTGGCCAACCTGAGTTTTGGGAAAAAGGTCGAAAAAATTGCCTCATCCTGATATATTAGCGTTTTTTAAACTATGGAAATCAACCCCGAATTTAATAAATATATGGACCGCATTTATCAGTTCCCGGGCCAATGGGAAGCGCCGTCACGGTGCGGGATAAAGGTGGTAAACCGGAAGGATGGCAGAACCCTTGTCATTGTTACTGAAATTTACAGGCAGAACCCCGGAACACCGGTCACTGAGTGGTGTGCACCACTGGCAACAAGGCTTTTAAAAGAACTCAACTGCAAAACTGATGACTTTATCTTTATCGAACACACCCCTGACCTGCAAAGCAAACTTGACTTTTACAGGGAGACTTTTGACCAGGTTTCATTTGAGATAAATGAGCAGATCCTCGCCAATCCCAAGTGGACACGCCTGACTCCGGAACAGGTAGATATGTTGATGAATGAAT
>CAIYQH010000052.1 GCA_903928285.1 uncultured Bacteroidales bacterium | reverse complement strand
TACCGATCTGAGAGTCAATAAAAAAGGAGCATCTTCCCAGATCATTATTTTTCCGGGCGCCATTGTCACTTACCATGGGAAACAAATCCCGCAGCAATTGCTGATGACGCAGATCCAGGAGGAATCAAACAAGGTACTCAACAACTCTATCCAGACCCTTGAGTACAACCTTGCCAGCGCCATTAAAAACCTGACAACCCCCATCAAGCCGCGGGTTGCCATTATTGAGGGACAGGGGGAACTTACCCAGATGGAGACCTACGAACTTCAGAATTCGCTTTCAGAGTTTTATAATGTTGAAAGGGTAGAGATCAAGAATAAGATCAGCAGCCTGGCCGTAAGGCTTAAAACAGATTCAACAAGCGATGTACTGGTCAATAAATACAGGGCCATCATCATTGCCAAGCCGACCAGCCAGTTCGACGAACGCGACAAGTTCCTGATCGACCAGTTCATCATGCGCGGCGGCAAGGTTTTGTGGCTGATCGATCCTGTGTTTGCCAGCATGGACAGCATCAAGGTGAACACCACCATGGGCATTCCCAACGATATCAACCTGGAGGATATGCTCTTTAATTACGGTGTAAGGATGAACACCAACCTGGTGCAGGACCTCACCGCGCTGAAGATCCCGATAAAGACCGGACAGATCGGCAACCAGCCCCAGTTCGATTTTTTCACTTGGTACTTCTTCCCGGTGCTGATGCCATCCATCAACCACCCGATCGTAAACGGCCTCAATGCCATCAAAACAGAATTTATCAGTACACTGGATACCGTTTCAGCGCCCGGAATCAAAAAAACCTACCTGCTTGAAACCTCTCCATATTCACGAACGGTGAATGTGCCGGCCCTTATTGATCTCGAGATTGTCAAACGGCAGCCAAACGAGCGGGCTTTCAACAGGGGGCCCTTTCCTGTTGCCGTTCTGCTCGAGGGAAACTTTAACTCCTCGTACATGCACAGGATTCCTCCCGAACTATCCGAAAACCGCAGCCTTGGTTACAAAGCAAAGAGCAAGCCCACCAAGATGATCGTCATGACCGACGGCGACCTGGTAAAGAATCAGTTTCATTTTTCCCAGGGTTACCCGTTACCCCTGGGGTTTGATCAATATACCAGGCAGACCTTTGGCAACAAAGATCTGGCACTGAATGCAATCAACTACCTTTGCGATGATTCGGGCCTGATCTCCGTCCGATCACGGGAATTGAAACTGAGAATGCTCGACTCCACCAGAGTCACCAAACAACGCCTTTTCTGGCAACTGATCAACCTTATACTCCCGATATTGCTGATCACAGGATTAGGGATCACAAAATTCCAGCTCCGTAAACGGTCGTTTGCACGACCAGCCCGATAGATATCCGTATGAAAAAAAACAGGTCCATTTTCGTAACATTTGTCATCCTTGCGCTGATCGCGCTGGTTCTCTGGCTTTCACAATCCAGTAACACATTCCGTCGCACCATCAGTGATTTCGCTCTCAACGACTCATCGAACGTGACCAAGATCTTCATCGGAGATAAAAACAACAACAGCGTTAAACTAACCAAGCTATCGCCGGGAAAATGGATGGTGGATGACAAATACCCGGCGCAGAAACTTTCGGTCGAACTGTTGCTGAAAACCATGGTGGGGATCGAGGTTCAGTCGCCCGTGGCCAATGCCGCCCATGACAATATCGTCAGGGAACTTGCCGTCAATGCCGTAAAGGTTGAAATTTACCAGTGGGTTTACCGGATCGACCTGTTTGGCGTTATCAGGTGGTTCCCGCATGAGAAACTTACCAAGGTTTACTATGTCGGAGGCGCTACGCAGAATAACCTGGGTTGCTTTATGCTGATGGAAAACTCCTCAAAACCCTTCATCATCTTTTTGCCGGGATTCAGGGGATTTGTCTCTCCCAGATACAGCCCTATTGAAAAGTACTGGAGAGATTACAACATTTTCAAAAAGACCATTCCCGAAATTGCCTCGATCAAGGTCGATATCCTGGCCGACCCCGATTACTCTTACGAAGTCAGGAATAACGGTAAAAATCAATTTTCAATCAGGGGACTGTCCGATCATGCCGAAATTGCGGATTATGACACCCTGAAACTGCTGAATTTCCTGTCGGGGTTCCGCAATCTCAATTACGAGGCATTGCTGAATGATATGGACAAGGCCCGCAAAGACTCCATTCTTGCCTCGCAACCCTTTATCATCATCTCCCTGACCGATACTTCAGGAAAGACCAAAAGCATTAAAACCTTCCACAAAAAGGGACCTGATGGTCAAACCGACCCCAATGGCATTCCCCTGCCTTATGACCTGGACCGTTTGTATGCTTCGGTAAACGACGGACAGGATTTTACCCTCATCCAGTATTTTACTTTTGACAAGGTATTGCGCCCCAAATCGTTTTTCGTAAAGGACAATCCGAAAAAACGCTAATCTTCCCTTCCCTCCGGTTTTTTTTGTTTCGCAGATTGTTCGTCAGGAAATTAATATTTAAGGACAACCACTTAAAAACTGGTGATCAGCTTCAGGTTAAACATCCTGGGGGTGAGGTAGTTGGGAACCGCATACTCCTTGCCGTTGATATCGGTGATCCACTGATAGGAGATGGTATTGGTGATCTGGAGCAGGTTGAATACCTCTAAGGTTAACCACACATTTTTAAAGGCCCTGAGGGGGTTCTTCGAAGAAAACCGTGTATGGGTGCTGATCAGCTGTTTGGACAGGCCAATGTCGACCCGGCGATAGGGCGGGATCCGCCAGACCTGGTCCTTACGAGGGGCATTCGGAGGGCCAAAGGGCAGCCCGGATCCATAAACAAGGTTGAGATTCATCTTCCAGGAGGGGAACCCCGGGATATAATCCTGGAAAAATATCGACAGGTTCATCCGCTGATCGGTCGGGCGCGGGATCCACGATCCCTGGAAAAACTCCTCTGTTTTCATGAACGAAAGGCTCGCCCACGATTCAGCACCCTTGACAAATTCACCATTTACCCGGAAGTCGATTCCGGCGGCATACCCGTGTGCATCGTTGGTGCCGTAGTACCTGATCTTCATATTGTCGAGTTCGTAGGGAATCAGGTTCTGAATATTTTTATAATAGAGCTCCGTGACAAATTTGAATGGCCTGCCCCAGGCCGTAAAGTACAGGTCGCTGCCAGCTACCACATGGATCGACCGCTGGGCCTTCAGACCAGGCACGATGGAACCGTTCAGGTCGGTCATTTCCCGGAAGGTGGGCGGCTGCGAATAGATGCCGGCCGAGAGCCGCATCACCATCTCATGCTTCCAGTGTGGCTTGAAGGAGATATTGACGCGGGGATTCAGGGTAAACTCACTGTTATAATCATAGAATACACTGCGAAGTCCGGCAGTCAGGGAGATGTCATTCGTACCGTTCTTAAAGGTCCAGGTATCCTGTAAGAAAGCTGTGTAACGGTTTGTGTTGATTGTATTATTGCTGTTGATGGAATTGGAAAGCGCCAGGTCGTTTTTAGGGGGATGCTGCGATCCGATGGTATCATACGGATGGGGCAGGGAATAGCCGGCTGAATCCTGCAATTCCCATTCATTGACTGTGTTTTTAAAGAACTCATGCTGATATTTCACCCCCCAGGTCATGTTGCTCTTCGCTTTCTCCCACGACCCGCGGTGTTCAACATTGAACACCGTACCATCAAGGTAATTACGGGCATGCTGCAGGTAGGCCCCGACACCGAGAATTTCGGGAACCTGCCCCTTGGTGGATCCCTGGTAAATTTCGAGTTTGCTAAGCCAGTATTCACCTGAAATATCATAGGTTTCCGCCTCATAGGTCTGAAAGGCGGAGGAGATCAGTTTCAGTCTGACATTCTGAAGGGGTTTATAGGTGATAGTAACGGCCGACAACCAGTTCTGGTAGCGGTCGGCCTCCTGGCCGTCAAAATAAATTTTCAGCTTATAGGCCTGATCGAGGGTGCCAAAGCTGGTTTCCTGGGTTTGGGGGATGAGCTTATAGGAATTATCCACATAGGTGCCCAGCATGGAGATCTCCCATTTTGAATTGACCTCATAATTAAGCACCCCCTGGAAATCAAAATACCGGGGTTTGTAATTTCCTTTGGTATCAAGTCCTTTCAGCAAATAGGAGTTTGTTTTATAACGGGTTCCGAAGAGGTACGACAACTTTTTTGAAATGGTCCCTTCTATGTGGGCGTCAGCTCCGAGAAGACTGACATCAAAAGATCCGGCAAATTCAGTGGGCTTTTTATATTTGATATCCAGCACCGACGACATCTTATCCCCGTATTTGGCATCAAAACCACCGGCAGAAAAGGATATTCCGGAAACCAGGTCGGGATTCAGGAAACTTTGTCCCTCCTGCTGGCCCGACCTGACCAGGAACGGCCTGTAAATTTCAATGTCGTTGACATAAACCAGGTTTTCATCATAATTGCCGCCGCGAACAGAATACTGGGAACTGAGTTCATTGCGCGATGATACGCCGGGCATGGTTTTTATGAGGTCTTCAACACTGGCGTTTATGGTTGGAATAAAGGTCAGCGCTTTTGGATCGAGGCGGCTGAAGGTGTTGGTTCGCAACTGCTGATCCTTGATTTCAATTGACCCGAGCTGGGTGGAGACTGGCAGCAGGGTACGGTTCAACACCTTTTGTTCCCCCGGTTTTAACCTTACTTTAACCGAATCGGTTTCATAGCCGACATATGAAAAGAGGATAACCAGTTGTTTGCCGGCAGGAACGGTAAATACAAAACGGCCATCCTTTCCTGTGGTTGTGCCTGTAGTTGAGCCCTTAATGGCAACATTGACAAATTGTTGTGAAGAGGATGACCCGGAAAGCGATACCAACCCTGTGAGTGTGGCGGTTTCCTCCTGGGCAGAAAGAGCCTTACCCAGTAATATGAACAGCAATAAGGGGATATAGGGCAATATTCTCAAGGGCGGCTTTATTTTAAACGTTCCTCCTGCGATTTAAACTTTCCATCTTTCCAGGCTTTTATGAACTTTGCCCAGGCAAAGGGGTTAAAGATGTTGAATGATTGCTGCTGACCAAAGTAATAGAGTTTGCTGGTCTGGTTGTCGATAAAGTTACGGTAATTCATGTTTGCATCCATGGGATAATTTTCGGCTCTCATCCTGATATCCGCTGCCTTGAGGTTCTTTCGCGCGATTTCAAGATCATCATCCGGAATTTTTATCTCTACAAATGCCCGCTTGAAGTCCTCCAGTGTAGGCCAAGGGAAAATAAAGGCGGCTGCAAGGGTGAGGGTATCGGCGGTCATCAGCTGGATGAGTGAATACCGCTGTTTGGTGATGGTATCGGGAATGATAAAGGATACTGGCTTAAAACCGATGGCTGTAAAAACGACAGTATCCTTCTTATGGGCTACAAAGGAAAAATAACCGTTAATATCGCTTGTTGTTCCGCGGTGACTGAAGATGTCAATAATTTTAGTGTAGGGTACCGGGTTCAGGCTGTCGGCGGTGATGGTCATCCCCGAAAACTGGACCAATTGACTGTTATCCTCTGCATCATGCACCTGTTGTGTATAGGCAAAAAATGGAACGGCAAGCAGGAATATTAAAAAGGAGAGACTGTTTCTCATTCGGAGGAGGTGCTTCTTAAACTTATAATAACGTGTTTTCCTGCTGTTTATTTCCTAATGATACAGACAAAAAAAATGCTGTTACGGCGTAACAGCATTCGTTTACCCTTGAAAAAAAATTACTTGGTAAGATATCCTTTTTCCCTTGCTTCCTTGATACAGACATAAACGCCTTTTTTATTCATATGGCGTAATCCTTCAGCTGATACCCTCAGCTTGATGTCGCGGTTTTCTTCCTCAATAAAAAAGGTCTTAGTCTGGATGTTGGGGCTGAACCAGCGTTTCGATTTCTTATTGGAATGGGATACTTTATGTCCCTTGATTGCAATCTTTCCCGTAATTTCACAAATCCTTGCCATGACAGTATTGGTTAAAATGGTAATTCAAAATGGAGTGCAAAGATATTCCATTTATTTTAAACAACCAAGCATCCTGCAAAAAAAACAGGAAACCAGGATGATTTGTGTGAATTCCACCTTTCAGTCGGCCTGTTTCCGGAACAGAAACACCCAACCCAGGTAGCAAACTACCATGAAAACACCCACTCCCGAGATCATCAGCATGGCCTTTGAACCTATCGAAAACCACAACACACCTGCAACCGAGCTTGCAAGCAGTGTGAAAATGCTGGTCATACTGTTGTAGAACCCTATCGCCGTTGCAGTTTCGGATTTGGCTGCCATATTCGAGATGATCGCCTTGGAGATACCCTCCGTGCAGGCCGCATAGAGGCCATAGAGAAAAAACAGCCCTCCGATGGCAACCAGCGAGGAGGCAAATCCAAGACCGGTATATACAATTGAAAAAAGAAACAACCCTGTAATCAGCATCGTTTTCAGGCCAATCCTGTCGGCCAGGGCGCCCACGGGATAGGAAAAAAGTGCATAAACAAGGTTGTAGAAGATGTAAACCCCTATCATCATGGTATCGGTAAGATGATGTTCCTTCAATACCAATAAAAGAAACACATCGGAACTGTTGAACAGGGTGAACAGCATCAAACCGGCAACCAGATACCTGAACCCGGGGGTAGCCTTTGACCAGTATTTCAGGTATGAAAAAAAACCGACGGAGGGCTGAGCAGGTGGCTTCTGGCGCGGCTTTAAAACCTGCATCTGAGATGGTTTATCCTTCAGGAGGAAAGTCATGGCGATGGCCACAAGGCCAGGGAAAAAGGCAATCAGGAACATGATCCGGTATTGACCAGGGTATATCCAGAGAAAGATCAGCGCCAGCACCGGACCTATGGCGGCGCCAACCGTATCCATCGACCTGTGAAAACCAAATACCTTGCCTTTATGTTCCGGCGTGGTTTCGTCGCTCAGCATGGCATCACGGGCACTGGTCCGAACCCCCTTACCGAACCGGTCAAGCGTACGTACAAAAAATATCCATAGCGGCCAGGCGAAAGCTGCC
Source organism: uncultured Bacteroidales bacterium (assembly GCA_903928285.1). GTDB lineage: Bacteria > Bacteroidota > Bacteroidia > Bacteroidales > FEN-979 > CAIVAT01. The sequence continues at coordinate 8,678 of CAIYQH010000052.1, read as the reverse complement.
ATGAGTGGCTTTGATATGGCACCCATGATATACCCGGCCCTGACAAAAGGAACGCGCTTTTTCCGCACATCCGACAATTTGCCGAAATAGCCTTTGCTTAAACCTGCCGTTGCCTCGGCCACACCCTCCAGAATCCCGATCAGCAGAACAGAAAATCCAATAGATTTCAGGTAAACCGGCATGACGGGATAGAGCATCTCGCTGGCAATGTCGGTAAACAGGCTCACAAAAGAGACCAGAAGAACCGTCCGCGTAAGAATTTTCCTGTTAAACCACATATTCGTAATATTATAAGCTATTTCAGATAATCAACTGCAACACTGCTTAACTTATTATTCCAGTGTTTACTGGCATTTTCAGCATTTTTGCGCGTCATTGCGTCGGCGTAATGCAGCTTTTTCAGCGTGGCAAAGGCATTCATCCGCGTTTCGAATTCATAGCCGGGACCTGTATAGCCAACCAGTTCAGGCAAGAACTCCTTCTTCCCGCTGTTTATAGCCAGTTCGAGCCATTTCATCCGGATGTTCATGCCACGCCAGCCCTCAAATCCCTTTGAAAGGTCAAGATAATGTTCCACTTGCTGTGGGAAGGAGAGGCAAAGGGAGCCCAGGGCTAGTTCAACATTCAGATAGCTGGAGTCTCCCAGAATGGTTTCAACTGTATTCTGAAGCAGGTCAGGAACAGGAACAAGGTTTTTTAACGCCGATTTCCGCACATTGGCATCCTGATCCAGCAAGGCCTCCCTGAATACCTCCACCACTTCGGGAGAACGATCCGACCCCAGTTGCTCCAGTATCTCAGATTTTACCAGCCAGAATTTCTCCTGCCGGAATAATTTCTCCAAAAGCTCCTCCTTTATTCCAAAGGCGGTAGACCTCATTGCCACGCAGGCATCATACCGGTCGATCATATTATCCGCCTTCAGCGCCTGGGCAGCAAGCTGGTAAAAGGGGCGGATAAAGGTCACCTTTTTCAGGATTCTCCTGCCAGGATCAAACAGCAGGTAATCAACCTGCCTGTCAACCGGAACCGGAATGACAACCTCTGTATATTTCTTCTCAACCCAGGCTGTTTGCCTGTCGGAGCTGCCATCGCTGTAATGCACCTCAAAAACAACCGGCATCCTGAAAAGGCCTGTAAGTTCGTTGGTCGGTTGGACCTGGGTAACCTTAAACACGGAGCACCGCTTTCCTTCCGGGTCAACTGACATCGAATCCCTCACAACATAATCGGGCTCCCCTCCCCTCAATATCCATTCATCAAAAAACCAGTTATAAGGTTTGCCGCCGGCTTCATAGCAGCAACGGATAAAATCGTTGGTCTCCGCATAACCGAACTGATATTTTTCAAGGTACCGGTGGATGGCGCTTTTAAACGCCTGGTTGCCCATAACATCACGCAACATGTCAAGCACCAGCGAACCCTTCTGGTAGATCCGCTGGGTGCCTCCCTGGGATCCCCCAACCGGGAAACTGTTCTTTTTTCCAGCATCAAAGGCCATATTCATCTCATCATTCCTGATATTCTGGTAGTAATCATCCCCATAAATGCTCTTTTCGAAAAGTTTCGCATAATAGGTTGCGAAACTTTCGGTAAGCCAGACATCACGGTTAACAAAATGAGCCACACAGTTGCCGAACCACTGGTGGGCCAGTTCATGGGCATTTACATTGACATAATTCCTTTGCCACCAGGCTCTTGGACTGATCAGCATATAATCACCGAAAACCGTACTGGTGGTAGTCTCCATGGCGCCATACATATAATCGATCACCGGCGCCTCACGATAGACCGGATAGGGATAGCCTACCCCCATCTCCTGCTCGTAAAAATCGAACATCCGGGGTGTAAATTTGTAGGTGGTCGCCACCCTGTCGGACATACCGGTGTAATACCAGTATTCGAGCGGGATTCCTTTTGAGGTTTTCAGCGATTCATACTGATAATCCCCGATCACCAGCGATGTGGAGAAAAAGGGATGGTTTTTCTTCATCGCATAATGCCAGGTTCGCGTCAGATCAGGATTTTCGGTCACGTCAATACGTTCACCGTTGGAAAAGACCTTGAAATCCCTGTCGAACGTAATGAACATGTCGACCGTGATCCGGCCATCAAGATAGGGCAGCCAGCCCGAGGAACGATGTGCCCATATCTCCTTTCGCTTGCCCGCCTCTTCCGGTTTCCACCCGATAAAGTAAATAGGCCCTGCCTGAGGTGCAGCGGTATAACCAATGGTGATATGCGACTCAGGAGGCTTTACAAAGGAGGAGATATCCCACAGGGAGGGTTGTGGATTGACAATCAGTTTTCCCGCTGTTTGCCGGAAGGGAACATCCTCACCGTTGACTTTAACCGAAGATACAGTAAATTCAGGTGTTTGAAAAACGATGGAGTCGGTTGTGTACCTGTTTGGAATAAAGGTAAAATCGGCCATTCCCAAAACCAGGTTTTGCTCCGGTTTAAACGAAACATGAGCAGTCAGATGGCTTATGGATATCGGGAGGTCGGGAGGCACTCCTGAAGGATCGGCATAATAGGTCACGGTCTTTTCCTGAGCAACCAACTGGTTACCGCAGCTGAGAAGTAGATTACCTGAAAGAAAAATCAGTATGAACGAAAAGAATTTACGTGTTTCTCTTATAAAAAGAACCCTCATAACCGCTAATTTTAGTATGTTTGTTCCCCGATCAAACCAGGATGATCATCATGAATCAAAAGTAGTAAAATTCAATGAAGAACACCTCCCTCAACGAAAAACTCATACTTTACTTTGTTTTGCTGGGTATTGGCTCGATTCTTATAATCAGCACCGTCTCCTTTTTCAGTACCAGGAAAGCGCTTATCAGCCGGACATTTGACCAGCTCACCTCGTTGCGCATTGTTAAAAAAAACCAGGTTGAACAGTTTTATACCGACCGGGTAAGGGATATTACCTTTCTCGCAGCAACCCCGGAAGTGAAAGAGGCTGTTAACAGGATAAACCTCTTTCCGGGTCGTGATCACCACGCTCCGGGGCTGTTATCTGCAAAGCAGGAATTTGTTCCTGTGAAGGGAAACCTGCCGGACTTTGCCACAACCTTCGGTTCGCTCGGACAGCGTTATTCTTCCTTTTTCATTTTCGGGAAAGAGGATGGCTTTTATCAGGGTTGTCTTAAGGATTCTGCCGTTTCAGGTGGCGCTTCGTCGGGTCCCACCCTTTCCGATTCGCTTCTGACGGTGTTTAGGGAGATACTGAAAAACCAACCTGTCGTGGTATGCGACATCATGTTTGATGCAAAAACAGGGCGCCCGTTCCAGTTGATCAGCGCTGCCATTAATGGCAATGCATCCGGGCACGAAGAGATGACGGGCATCCTGACACTGATGATATCCATAGACGGGATCAATGCCATGATGCTCAATAACAACCCGCTCAGCGGACTGGGGCTTAGTGGTGAGACTTACCTGGTCGGACCCGATTACCTGATGCGTTCAACTTCGCGGTTTCAGCCAAATTCAATCCTGAAAACCCTGGTAAAGACCCAGCCCGTGCTCCACGCAATGGCAGGTAGCGAAGGATCAATCGCAACGAATGATTACAGGAATATCCCGGTCCTTTCTTCCTATGGGAGGATTGTGGTTCCCGGCCTCAATTGGGCGATCCTGGCCGAAATCGACGTACAGGAGGCTATGATCCCCATTTATGAAACACGTACGCGGATCCTGATGCTCAGCATGATCATCATGATCGTTTTTTTCGTCTTTGTCATGTTTATTGCCCGGCAGATCACAAAACCGTTGTTACGTCTGAAAGAAGCCACTATTAACCTTGGCGAGGGGCACTATGATCTTGAGCTACCGGTTACCACCTATGATGAAATCGGCACCCTCACTGAATCTTTCAACATCATGGTCAGGCAGATAAAGGAGAAAACCACCGAATTGCAGCAGGAGCGCTTTGGGAGGATGCGCTCGGTGATTGATGGAGAAGAGATGGAAAGGCAGCGGCTCTCGCGCGAACTCCACGATGGTATTGGCCAGTTACTGATTGCCATTAAGCTCCGTATGGAAAGCCTTTTATACCAGGATGGTAAAGATATCAGAAACTCAATCCAGGAGTTGAAAAAATATTTCGACCAGATCATCGACGAAGTACGCCGCATTTCAAACAACCTGATGCCTTCGGTACTGGAGGCCTTTGGTCTGGCAATCGCCTTCCGCAACCTGTTTTCGGAAACTGAAGAACACAGCGGATTACACATTCATTTTGAAGCAAAAGGCGATTGTGACGACCTGGATAAAAAAAACAAAACCTATATTTACCGTTTGATGCAGGAGGCGCTGAACAACATCGTAAAACACGCCGAAGCCAGTGAAGTATGGGTGAGCCTGACCAGAGACCCCGGTTTGCTGACATTGCTGATCCGCGACAACGGCAAGGGTTTTTCCATGAAAAAGGCAGAGAAGGGAGGAGGAAACGGTATTCATAATATGCGCGAGCGCGCCAGCCTGCTGGCCGGACATATCGAGATCCTCGCGGAACCCGGGAAAGGAACCCATATCATTGTAAATGTACCAATTATATCAACCTATGTCAAAGATCAGGATTTTCCTCGTGGATGACCACCAGCTTGTCCGGGATGGAATCAAAGCATTGCTGATGAGCGCCGAAAACCTTACCATCCTGGGAGAGGCTGCCTCCGGAAAGGAATGCTATGAGAAAATTGCCCTCGAACCGCCCGATATCCTCATCCTGGATATCTCCTTACCCGACACAACCGGGATTGAGATCACAAAACGCGTCAGCGAGGAATATCCGCAGACGCAGGTGCTGATCTTGTCGATGTACACCAATGAAGACTACATCTTCAATTCGGTAAAGGCTGGCGCACGCGGGTACCTTCCCAAAAACACCTCGCGCGAAGAGTTGCTCACTGCCATCCAGACCATTTACCATGGCGAAGAGTTTTTTTCCGACTCCATTTCCCGGATCATGCTGAAAAGTTATGTCCGCAAAGCAAAAGAAGACGATATCACACCCCAGCGCGGGCCGATACCACTGACCACCCGCGAAATCGAGATCCTGAAACTGTTCGCCGAAGGCTTTATCAATAAAGAGATCAGCGATCAACTCGATATCAGCATCCGCACGGTTGAGACCCATAAAAATCATATCATGAAAAAGCTGGAGCTGAAGTCAACAGTCGAGTTGATCAAATACGCCATCAGGAACAAGATTGTGGAGATCTGACAACAGGTAATTACCAGACAGGGAGCATAGTTAAGAATGATACGTATGTTACGTATGGTCCCATAGGTTTTAACCCGATTAAATTTCAGTATTTTACAGGATTGCAGGGGAAAATCAATCACCCTAACATTGCATGTGAAATTAATAACAAATCACTTGCGATGAAAAGATATTATCCCCGGTACAAAGCCTTATTCATGGCGGGTCTGCTGATGGCGCTCGTGAATTGCGTTTATGCCCAGTTGCAGGATGAAAACAAGATGGATGAAAAGTCCGGTACCGGCGCAGCCTTCAGCCTTGGAACCGATGTGGTAAGCCGTTACATATGGCGCGGCGCCGATTATGGCAATTCACCCGCAGTGCAGCCCAGCGTAGCCTTTTCCGTTGCCGGGTTCAAGGCAGGATTCTGGGGATCCTATGGTCTTGGCCAGTATTCAAAAAAGATCAATGACAGCACGGTCGTCAGCATGGGACACTATGCCGAATTTGACTTTTACCTTTCCTATACCCTGAAAGGATTCACCCTGATGGCATATGATTATTTCCTGCCCAACTCCCTCGACCCGAACAATGGAAACAGGTATTTCAATTTTAATAACAAAAATACCGGCCACACCCTGGAAATTTGCCTGTCGTGGGCAGGCCCCGACAAGTTCCCACTTCAGCTGTATGCCGGAACCCTGGTATATGGCGATGACAAGGACAAGAATGCGGCGGGGTTATATGAAGGCAGTAAAAACAACTATTCGACCTATTTTGAAGTAGCGTACCCTTTCAGCATCAAGGGACTCGGAATAAAACCCTTCGTTGGCGGCATCCCGAAGGGGTCGGGTTGGTATGGTCCTTACGGGGGTATCGTCAATGCAGGATTGACAATATCGAAGCCCATTACCATTACCAAAGATTTTTCTATCCCGGTGAGTGGGTCATTGATCACGAATCCACAGGCACAGAGCGTGTTTTTGGTGTTTGGAATATCATTATAACGTTGTAAATCATAAATTTAAAATTCATGTTATGGGATCAATTGATGTAGGTTCAACCGGGTTTATGCTGTTATCGGCAAGCCTGGTAATGTTGATGACGCCGGCACTGGCGTTTTTCTATGGCGGATTGGCCACCAAACGCAATATTCTGGGGATCATGATCCAGAGTTTTGCCTCTCTTGGTTGGACAACGGTGCTCTGGTTCATTTTTGGTTATTCGCTCTGTTTCAGTGGCGGAGCAGGCGGTATCTTTGGCAACTTCGACAAGGCATTTCTCAATGGAGTAAGCATTGATTCGATGTATTCGGGCAATGGTAAAATTCCCGAAATCGTATTCTTCGTCTACCAGATGATGTTTGCCATCATCACCCCTGCGCTGATCACCGGCGCCTTCGTCAATCGTGTAACTTTCCGGTCCTACATGATCTTCCTCACCGTTTGGCAGATCATGGTTTATTACCCGTTTGTCCATATGATCTGGGGTAACGGATTACTCGCCCAATGGGGAGTTCTTGACTTTGCCGGCGGTATTGTGGTACATGCGACGGCTGGTTTTGCAGCATTGGCATCGGTATTCTATGTAGGCGCCCGCAGTGATAAAAATTCGACGCCGAACAGCATCCCCCTGGTTGCTATCGGAAGCGGACTTCTTTGGTTTGGCTGGTACGGATTTAACGCCGGCAGCGAATTACAGGTTGATAAGATCACCGCACTGGCGTTTATCAACACCGATGTGGCCGCCTCGTTCGCAACGGCGGCATGGGTTGCCATTGAATGGATTCGTGAGGGAAGGCCGAAACTGTTAGGGTTGCTCACGGGTTCAATTGCAGGGCTCGCCACGATCACCCCCTGTGCGGGATTTGTACCTATGTGGTCTGCACCGCTGATCGGGATTGCCGCCGGAGCTACCTGTTACATGGCAGTCCAGTTGAAAAATAAAATGAAATGGGACGACGCTCTCGACGTTTGGGGAGTACACGGTGTCGGTGGTGTGCTGGGCACCATCCTGCTGGGGGTCTTTGCCTACAATGCCGTAAACCCGGCCGTGGCTACCAACGGACTTTGGTTCGGGCAAACCTCTTTCTTCTTCAAACAACTTATTACCGTAGTGGCTGCCTCCGCCTATGCCTTTATCTTCACCTATATCATGCTGGCGCTGATCAACCTGGTCACACGCGTGCGGGTGTCGGAAAATGAAGAATTGGCTGGTCTCGATGTTGCATTGCATGGTGAAAAAGCCTACGACGAAGGATCCCTCTGATCATTCGCCGGAAACCCGGCAGTACCTCCCCATCTGAACGGGGGTTGGAATAACCCGGGTCAGTAATAACAATATGTTTCATATAAAAAACCGTCTATCCAACATTTAGACGGTTTTTTTTTGCACTTTTGTAAAAGCCAACCAAGTTTGATGGAAGAATTTTCTACCATAACCGAGACCCGGAATTACCTGAGTGAATTTCTGGCAAATGGAAAAAGTATCGGGTTTGTCCCTACCATGGGGGCATTACACGCAGGACATCTTTCGCTCATCTCCAGGTCAAAATCGGAAAACGACCTGACCGTCTGCAGCATTTTTGTGAACCCGACCCAGTTTAACAACAAAGAGGATCTGCAAAACTATCCGCGGACGATGGCGCGTGATGCGGTTGTTCTTCGCGAAGCCGGGTGTGACCTGCTTTTTGCCCCTTCAGCAACAGAGATGTACCCCGAAGGTGAATCTGCCGGGCTGGCGCTGGATTTTGGCAAACTCGACAAGGTCATGGAGGGAAAATTCCGACCCGGCCACTTTTCAGGGGTTGCCACGATTGTCGACAAGTTGTTAGCGATCGTCAAGCCGACACGGGCCTATTTTGGGAAAAAAGATTTTCAGCAGCTGACCATCATCCGGCATATGGTAAAAACACTGGATATCCCGGTTGAAATAGTGGCCAGCGAAATTGTACGCGAACCTGACGGTCTTGCCATGAGTTCGCGCAATATGCGGCTTACCATCGCAGAACGTAACATCGCCCCTAAAATATACCAGGTACTTGCAAAGCTGAAAGAAAAATCAGGCAAAGTGCCAGTACCGGAACTCCGGGAATGGGCAATGAAAAAGATCCGGGAAGTTCCTGAGTTCCGTCTTGATTACCTGGAAATTGGCGATAATGAAAGCCTTCAGCCTGTTTCGAACTGGAGCCATAAGTCACGGGCAATGGCCTTTATCGCGGTTTTCCTGGGAGATGTCCGGCTCATCGACAATATTGAACTTTTTTTGTAATTTTGCAGCATGATGCAGATTCAAGTATTAAAATCGAAGATCCATCGTGCCACCGTCACGGAGGCCAACATTAATTATGTCGGCAGTATCACCATTGACGAAGAACTGATGACTGAATCGAACCTGATTGAATTTGAGAAGGTACAGGTTTTGAACATTAATAATGGCGAACGGATCGAAACTTATGTAATAAAAGGTG
>CAIYQH010000051.1 GCA_903928285.1 uncultured Bacteroidales bacterium | reverse complement strand
TAATTTGGGAAAAAGGATGTCATAACGATTTTATATATTTACGTTGATAACATAAAACTATGGAAATAAAACCAATTATAGCAAGCTTGTTGTCTTTGGTCATACCTGGATTAGGCCAGATTTATGGGGGCAAAGGAAATAAAGGGGCATGTATTATTTTTGCTTCCATCGTGATTGCAAATCTGAATATACTGATTTTACCAATGATTGCTTTAGCAAATCCAAATTTACCTGTTTCTGCAAATGACGTAAATGTGGTTTGGAAATATTGGATTCCGCGAATAACACATGATATAGCCTCGTTATGGAGTATTGTTTTTTGGATTTGGGCAATTGCTGATGCCTATTTGGTTGCCCGAAGGGAAAAATAATAACGTAAAAAAAACTCAAGCATCACTTGACCTCGGCCCACCAATTGAAGGCTGTCACATTGCCTGAGCATGGACAATAAATGCCCGGGTATAGTCTTCTTTGAAAACACCCTTGCTTTTTTAACCTTAATTTAACACAGATTCAGCGATAATTTGTTAATATTATAATTTTTTCGGGTACGACAGGCCGGATCGACTCATTATTCATGACCATTAAAATGTTCAACCTATGAATACAAACGTTTTCCGATCCATCATAACAAACGTTTTTATCATGCTGGCGGCATGCTCCATTATGTTGTCACTGCATTCCTGTAAAAAAAAGCCACACGAGTTCATTATTTTATCGGGTTCCGAAAACGGACCTCTGGAGCATATTGTCACTGATTTCGCTAAGGAGAACAATTTTCTTGTAAAATTCAAATATGAGGGGTCGGTAGATATCATGCTGGAGCTACAGAAAAACGCTGCAAAATATGATGCGGTTTGGCCTGCAAGCGGCCTTTGGATTACATTGGGCGACCATGATAGAAAGGTTAAGTATGCCCAATCCATCATGACCTCGCCGGTTGTGTTTGGCATCAGGAAGAGCCTTGCCCAACAACTTGGATTTGTGGGCAGGGATGTTAAGGTGGGGGATATCCTGAAGGCAATACGGGAGAAGAAGCTCCGGTTTATCATGACCTCCGCTTCCCAATCCAATTCAGGGGCCAGCGCCTATATCGGTTTTTTGTATGCGTTGCTTGGCAATCCTGAGTATATTACGGAAGCAGATCTCGAAAAGCCGGAACTAAAGAAGGGGATCACCGGTCTCCTTTCAGGAATCAACCGATCTTCGGGCAGTTCGGCATGGTTAAAGGATCTATATCTCAAAGGCGGGTATGATGCCATGGTGACTTATGAAGCGCTCTTGATTGAAACAAACCAGGAACTGACCCGGCAGGGGAAGGAGCCGTTGTATCTTGTTTATCCCGTTGATGGCCTTGTGATTGCCGATTCACAACTGGGTTATATTGATAATGGGGATCTCAAAAAAGAGGTTTTTTTTAAAGAACTCCAGGCCTACCTGCTAAGCGAACCGGTTCAGCACCAGTTGTTGCAACTTGGAAGGCGGACGGGTTTTGCGGGCGAATTGAAAAACGCACCGGCTGCAGTATTCAACCCCGCCTGGGGAATCGACCCTCAAAAGATTCTTTCGCCCATCAAGCTGCCCAGGGCGGAGGTGATCCTGAAAGCTCTGAAATTTTATCAAACTGTGTTCCGAAAACCTTCGCTCACCTTTTATTGCCTGGATTTTTCAGGAAGCATGATCGGAGGGAACTCCGACCTGGTGAAAAAAGCAATGGAAATCCTGCTTGACCAGGATAGGGCGGGAAAATACTTCCTCCAAAGTTCACCTGATGATATAACCTTTGTCATTCCATTCGCAGGCACAATATTTAATGCATGGCAGGTAGAGGGGAACAAACAACCCGAAATGATGGATTTGTTGACGAAAATCAGGGAAACAAATACCGATGGATCCACTGATATTTATTCGCCTGTTATCCTTGCATTGGACCAGATCGTAACGATTGATTCAACAAAATATATTCCGGCAATCATACTCATGACGGACGGGGAATCCAATACCGGTAAAAAGTACTCAGATCTTGAATCTGCCTGGAAAAAGAACGGGAGGGATGTGCCTGTTTTTTTAATTAAATTTGGAGATGCTTCCGACGCCCAGTTGGCCCAGATTGCCAAACTTACGAATGGGGCTGTGTTTGACGGCAGGAAAGACCTGATCGGCGCTTTCAGGAAGGTAAAAGGGTATAACTGATGAAAAAATTTACAACGGTCGCCGGGATCATTTCCGGGATTGCCGCCGGACTGGTTATGCTTGGGCTTTTTTTCCTTCTGCAATTCAGCATTTTAATAACCGGCGTTCTCTCTGTTTTAGCATTCTTTGGTATCTATGTTATCCT
>CAIYQH010000050.1 GCA_903928285.1 uncultured Bacteroidales bacterium | reverse complement strand
TGTTTAGTTTTCTGCTTGAAGAAATCAGAAGTTCCATCGCACTCAGATTATACCTGTTAAAATCAAGCGATTTTCCGGAATAATCTGCTGCAAGATCAAAGTTTTTTTTCCTTAATTCAATCGCTGCAATTTGTGAATAGGCAGCTGAACGAAATTCCATTGTCCGTGAGGCAATGCTGAATGCTTCCTCTGCGTCATCAGTCTTATTTAATTTATCCAGAATCGAACCGTAAATAAAGTTGGCAGCACCATCGTAAGCGCTGAATTCAAACACCTTGCGTGCATATGGAATTGCATCCTGATATTGTCCGCTCCGGTAGTAAAGTTCAGCTATCCTTGCCAAGGCGCTGCTGTGTGTGGGTTCCTTTTCAACACATTGTTTAAAGAGCGCCATTGCCTCCGGGAAATTCCGCATCGCATTCTGGTCTTCTCCCATCCTGAATAGTCGTTCCGCTGATTTATAATCTTTTATATCGTCTCCGGTTCGGAAGGGTCTTGAAACAATGCTTTCAGGTTTTGAGGAATAAAATAGTTTTTTATTACCTAGTTTTACCGTAAACACCTCATTCGTGTCAGGGAGAATGGCACATGATCGCCTGAAAATTTTCATCGGTATCAATTTCACTTTTTCAGCATAGGTCCTTTTGCCTTTAATAGAAATAACGATAGTGTCTTCGATTTGTTGTAATGGACAAATGGAGAAATATAAACTGTCCTTTATAACTTTCACATTCATTGAACCATAGGTATTTGCATCAACTATTCCGCCAGTTTCCTTCACCGGGAACCAATAATCTGTTTTGGTTTCGGTGTAAAATGGATTATGCGACAACTGTCTGAAAGGGGAATGATATCCGGCTGTTTCAAAGGGCTGATTAAGCTTGACGCCCGATTGTCCCTCAACACTTGGTCCATCCTTGTCAGTTAACAAATCAGTCCAGATTGCCCCATCGCGTGCGATTGACATGATCCAAAGTTTTTTACCAGGAGAATCTGAGTATGAAGACCAGTGACCGAATCCAAATGAAGAGGTATTCCAATATCCGCCAAACCAATTTCGGTAATCACCCACAACATGGTACGACTTGCTATTACCAAATTTATTATTTTTATAGAATGAAAGGTCACGGCCAATGTTGTCTATGGGCCATGGACTTGCCGAACCATCATGCCAGATATGAAAATTGCCGGGATAAAAAACCTGTAGGTCGTCATTCCCCGCAAAAGCAGCAACCTCCCACGACAGATAGGCCTGATGAAGGGAGAGCGGATTAAACCAAAGCGCCTCGGTTTCAAAATATGCCTTGTCCTTTGGTAAATTTATTTTAACCCGCCACTCACTTCTGGAAGCAAGGTCCAGACCACCAACAATGCAACTAACACTGCCGTCAGGATTATTTACCAATTTATAATCTACTGCCGATGCGGCCCAAGGTGCATGGCCCAAATCAAGGCCAAAATTATGTTCTATCCCGCCACTTGTCCATGGCCCCCTGATGGCGATTGCACGAAACTTCATAACGTGATTTTTATAAACAAATTCCTTGCCTGTTGATTTCTCAACCGCGCCCCATACTTTTCCACCAACTTCGGGCAAAACGGTTACACTGATAAACTTATTTTCTAATTTTACAACTTTCCAATTCTTTTCAACTGCCTGATTAGTATATCCGTCAATCATAAAATATGGATAAAACGGTGACACCATCCTGCTGATAGCCATGGCCGGCATTGGGTTAGGATCTGAAAAG
>CAIYQH010000049.1 GCA_903928285.1 uncultured Bacteroidales bacterium | reverse complement strand
GCTCAGGGCAGCGGGATGTTTGTTAGTGTAGACCAAACCACGAGCAAAATACTTACGTCTGCGGCCAGGTGGAAGAGGGACGCGACTATGCCCTGCTGCTTTCGACCTGCGCCGGCGCCTGGCGGTACCTGATCGGCGATACCATCAGGTTCGTTTCAAAAAAACGCAGCGAAATCGTGCTGACCGGCCGTACCAAGCAATTTATCAGCCTTTGCGGCGAACACCTGTCGCAGGACAACCTGAACCGTGCTATCAGGATGCTCCAGGACGAACTCAACGTGAAAATCAACGAGTTCACCCTCACGGGCATACGTTCGGGGAATCTTTTTGCACACCAGTGGTATCTCGGCACCGACGATGCCCTCGATCCGGAAATTGCGTCCCTCAAACTCGACGAATACCTGAAAGTGCTGAACGACGATTACCGGGTTGAACGCATCGAAGCCATTAAAAACGTATTGGTGGAAGTGTTACCTTTGCAGGTGTTTCACGACTGGATGAAGTCGCGGGGAAAAGAGGGAGGTGCAAACAAATTCCCCAGGGTCCTTAAGAATGACCAGCATGAAAAATGGGTGGAACATATCAGAAAATACAAAACACAAACATAATTGGGTTCAATTCTACATCCCTTATTTGAAGGTATCATCCTCGGATTGACGGTTGCCATTTCCGTTGGTCCTGCCTTGTTTGCATTGCTTCAGACCAGCATCAAGCACGGGATAAAGATCGGGATATTCCTTGCTGCCGGGATCTTTGTCAGCGACCTGGCCCTGGTGGTCGGATTCTATTTCGGCGCTTCGGCCATCGTTACCAATCCCAAATATCACCTGGTACTCGGCATCATCGGTGGCGTCGTGATGACCGTTTACGGAATTTATACCTTTTTCAAGAAGGTGCCAATGACCGAGCAGGTTGAGGCCATCAACGAAATCAAGGTAAAGCAGAAAGGTCCGCTCCCCTATTTTTTCAAGGGCTTCGTCCTCAACTTCGCCAATCCGTTTCTCTGGGTTTTCTGGATCACTTCGATGCTTGCCATCAATGCAACCTATGGCGGGAATCAACGGGCGGTGGCCCTGTTTTTCATCGGGACCCTCTCCGTCATCCTGATGACCGACATCCTGAAAGTGGTCCTGGCAAACAAGATCAAGGTCGCTGGCAATCCCCAGGTAAAACTCTGGATGAACCGAATCGTCGGCCTGCTATTTATGATCATCGGCGCCTTCATCATCTCCGGCTCCCTGCTCGAATACTTCCGCGGAATCTCCCTCAGCGTCCCCTAAACGCAATCCCTGCATTGTATGCATTGTTTGCATTGTTTGCATTGCCTGCATTGTTTGCATTATATAGACTTAATGAGCCTCTCAAAATCATTCTTAAAATTGGTCCCTATCGGGATCTGCCTGTCTTTAATTTTGACATGGTTTCCTTCGATCAGGTCGATGCGCGACAAGGCAATGATGAACGATTTATGGATCCGGGGAAAGGACGAGGCCGGGAGCAGTGTTTCAATGTTTTTCAGGGACTGGTAACTGATGATCATCTTGTCGGTGGTATAGATCTTCACATAATCGCCCAGGGCTTCGATATAGAGAATATCCTCCAGGTTGACCTTATAGGTCTTTTTACTTGATTTAATAAAAATGAAAGTGTCGTCCTGCTTTTCAGCCTCTTTGTTCTCGGCATGCCGCTGATCCTTCCCCTTGATCAATTCCTCTGCTTTCTGGATGGCCTTGTAAAAACGGTCAAAGGCAAACGGTTTCATCAGGTAATCCACCACATCAAGTTCGTAACCCTGGATGGCAAATTCGGCATAGGCGGTGGTGACAATGACCAGT
>CAIYQH010000048.1 GCA_903928285.1 uncultured Bacteroidales bacterium | reverse complement strand
TTAAGTTTGCCATCGCGGGTCATCTCGGATACGTTCCCGATTACATCGCTGATGCCAAGCCTGTTAGGCTTATAATGCCCCACGCGGATGGTTGTCAGGCCGCCATCCAGGATATAATTGTCTTTCCCCGTCGATGCATCTTTTGTTTTTATATTGGCATGAAAGGTCTTCCCGTTTTTCTCCACCGCGGGCCATGGCAATGTATATCCGGGTAACGGGCAGGCCAATTTTTCCCATTCACTTTCCGTTGGAAGCCTGAAAATGACTTCCCTGTACTTTCTTTTCGCATCGCGGTTATACCTTTCCGTAAGCCACCGGCAGTATGATGATGCGCCCTCCATCGTAATATTGACAACGGGAAATTGGTCATAGGCCGGGTGCGAATGATAAAAGGGGGGCTTTACATCCTGGTCAGGGTATGAAAACTTCCGGGTCCATTGGGTTGAGTCATAATTGCATTTCAGGTATTTTTCCGTCTGTCCGGTTGAAATCAAACCGGCCAGGAATTCACGGTACTCTAAGTTTGTCACTTCATATCGCGCTGCAAAAAGGTTTTCTCCAAACTGTACGAATTCCTTTTTAACATCAGGCAGCCTTGCCGCGGATAATAAGATCAACGATAATGCAGCAATGATCGTTTGAATCAAAATTGAACGTGTTTTCATCGGAGGGATTTTTTTATATTGAATGGTTGAATCAGTAGTCCTCAAAAAACATTTAACCTCCTGCATATGTACCTTTCCGCGGAGGGGAAGGAGAACCTTTATCAGCTGCTGCGACAGGGATTGCTGCAACGGCATGCCTGTCGTATTCTTTCTGGGCTGAACGAAAAAAAACCTTGCATTTATGCTGCCGTTTCCACCCTTAAGAAAAAGTAACAACGGAAAATTCCTGTTTGTTATTTTGCAGCCAGTTGATAACATTTATGAAATCCCAGGATGTTCGTGGCTTTAGGTTCCGATCAACATAGAACTGCAAAAACGGGTAAAACTGTTGATCCCGTAGTAGCGTAAAGTATAATTCTTGATTTTTCATCGCTACTTGTCTTTCACAATTTATTTCAATGGTGAATTCGATTGTTTTTGATAAAGATTATCCATGACAATCGGGTGGCACGGGCGAATTTCACCTCTGATTTACTACTAACCGCACATGAACCAGAGTCAGGTTCCTTACAACGACCGGTTAAACCAAGGCAGTGCAACGTTTAATCCTTATATGTCACTGCAGGAAAAATTATAAATTTAAAAAATCATGGGCTGTCATTACGGTCATCCCGGTTTTCTTATAACCCTTTAAATTTCTGGTGATCAATAATGATATTTCGTTTTGCAATGCAGTGAAATATTGAATAGCATCCTCAAAATCTGTTATTTCAGAATTCAGTGCAAGGTCTATTATTTTTTCATTCAGGGGAGCAACATTCACAAGCAATCTGAATTTTCTCAAGACATTTTTCGCTTCATTCGCTGTCAGAAGTTTCGAGAGTAAATAATGAAGGTTGGCGATCGAAAGCGAAGAAATAAAAATTTGAATTTTCCCTTCGTCTGCCAACGTAAAAAGCCTGGCTGCCGGAACATAAAATGGCTCCCTTTTTGCCAGAAGGTCATACATGATATCTGTAGCCACAAAAACCCTGTTGTTCATAAATACTTTTCCTTTATGTGTTTATGATATCCGGCTTCAAGGTTATCAGAAATCGGCATTTCGATAACTCCACTAAGTGATCTGACCAATGGAGAAATCGCCATTTCATTAACCTGATCTTTTGTTACAGCTTCAAGGTAATTTTCCACCAACTTTGACAGGCTGGTATCGTGATCATTAGCATATTTTTTAGCTGAGTCAATCACATGTTTCTTCAATCGTAGGGTAAGCTTCGTTTCCATTGTTTTGACGTTTGGCGTACAAAGATACAATATTAATACGTCAAATTCAATTGAGTCCAATTCTCATTTCCAGATGGCAAGACCGGCCATCGGTTGGCGCTATGAACTTGTGGCGGGTTTCGGAGTGCCTCACGATCAAAATGCAACAAAACCTGATGCGGGATTGAAAGTCAAATAAGCTTATAAACCAAGCCATTGCTTATGCGCGCGGGGTATGGCACGTAAATTTTTCATGTTCTCTTTCTATAAAATCTTTGAGTGTTGTTGGTTTTTTACCCGTCAGCTTTTCATAAAAATCAGAAATTTTTGGTTCTTTTTGGAATCGCGGCAATACATGAAGTACGATCATCACGATGATCATTCCTTTGACTATTCCTTCTTTTCTTTTAATTCTGTAAAACCGGAATGGATTTGCATTTTTAAATTCAATTTTATCAGTTACCGAATCGTTTATTAAATTGGCAACCTTATAAAAATTAAGATTTTCATATCCTGTTAATTCAATTATCCGATTTTTATAATTGTCAAATTGATCCAGCAACATCGCTGCGGTTTCTCCTATATTAGCAACATCTATCCAATTGAATTTGGCCTTCCCTGCCGGTAAAATAATTTTGTGTTTTTTTTGAATATCAGCCAACAGTGTCGTTGTCAGATTTTGCATAAAATAACTTGGACGTAAAAAAATATAATCAACATTAAATTCAAGTATCAATTTTTCAATTTTGTTATGCGGTATCACGTTACTTATCTCAGCACCCTGAACGGAAAGAAAAAGAATCTGATTTATGCATTTCTCCTTTATTTTACGCATTAAAGGCCTGAAAAAAGTTTCAATGTCGGCAATATGGGGTGGCCTTAACAGAAAGACAATATCAGTATAGTCGAGCGACTTATCAAATGAAGCAGGATTTTCATAATCAAAATATGCAAAATCAAGCGGCGGAAAATCCTTAAACATCTGTTTTGCTTTTTCAATATTCCTGACACCTGCAATGATTCGGTTATTTGTACCGGTTTTATAAAGAAACCGGATTACTTCAAATCCAATGTTTCCGGTTGCTCCGGTAATCAGAATTTGTTTCATATTTCGTTTTTTATTAAGCACCATAGTCGGGTCAATCAGGGGAGTTTCACCCCTGTGTGACCTTGGAGTCGGCTGTTTTCCTTCCGATTCAAAGAGTATTCCATCATTTGTACAGCAATTATTCCTTGTTCAGAGGAATAATTCGAGGTACACAAGCGTTGCAGGCAGCCATATATGTAGGCGATAGCAAGTCATTGTCTTTCCATGTTTAGTAGCACAAACCAGCCTCCGTGCCAGGGTTCTCCGCATTGTCGGCTGACGACTCGTTAGCAACAGGGCAAATTTTTTCCTTTTATTTATCAGAATCGTCCTCACTATCTGTGTCTTTTTTTCTAAAAAACCTATCAAATATTCCTGTAAGATGAGTAAGAAACTTTCCCTGATAAATTCCAATTAATAAACTTGATATGGCAAAAAGAATTTTATGTCTGATGGTAAGATGATGATAATCTACTTCAAGATAACTGAACCCCCCTAAAATAATTAAAGATCCTAAGACAGCAAGAATACCGCTAGTTAAAATGCGATGAATATAAAATTGAATATCGACTGAATCTGGAAATCTTAAAATTTTCGGATCGGGTTTGTCTTCGATTTCCTCAAGTTCATTAATCTCCTTATCTTCCTTAAGAAATAACGAGCATGCTATCGTCGCCCCCAATGCGCCAAAAAAGAACTGTTTCATAATTTCTAACTTAATATTATTCATATATTCCAATAGAAAGTAGTCAACATCCTTAAGGTTACATACAATTAAGATTATTGAATTCAAAATAAAGCTAATCATGATTAACTTTGAAATTCTTTTGTAGATTTTCAGGTCCAATGTTTACGATTTTAAATTTGTATTGTTGCTAACGAATCGACAACCGTCTGTTGGCATATAACATATAGACTTCAAGTCCTTCAGCGATTGAAAGGTAAAAATAATTCAAATTAATATTCCAACACGCAATTATTTGAAAAATATTCTTTCGTTAGGTATTTGTATTAAAGACCTCTCACATTTTTACACAAATTGACAGACCTCGATAACCCGTGGACCACACGATCAAGCAATTACTCGCTTTCTCCGGGTTTTCCGGAAATCAGTTAATTGGTCCAGTGTTGAAAGGATGCGTAAAAAGGAAATTGTACCCGGGAAAGTGTCCTGTAAAGGCTAATGCTGTTCTGTTTTCAACAAGGAATGCTTACCTGCCTTCCGCCAGCACCCCATGGTTTCTACCTGCTCCGCCATAAACCAGCCGCAGCAAGGAAGGAAAAACGAACAGCAGCAGGGGCATGGCTGCGATAAATCCGCCGATTACGGCGATGGCCAGGGGCTGCTGCATCTGGGCGCCGATACCGAATCCCATGGCCAGTGGCATCAGGGCAAGGATGGCGCCTACGGCGGTCATCAGCTTTGGACGGATCCGCAGGGAGATGGCATAGTCGACAGACTTGTCGACATCGCCGGTCGCCTTCAGGGTGGTCGCAAACTGGTTCACGGTAAAGATGGCGTTTTCGGCGATGATCCCCACGATCATGATGATGCCGGTATAGCTGCCTACGTTGAGTTGGATCCCGGTCAGGAAGAGGGCCCAGATACACCCCCCGATGCCCAGGATCGAGATCAGGATCACCAGGAAGGCCATCCGAAGGTCGCGGAAGAGGAATAGGAGTACTGCAAATACCAGGAATATCGCGGCAATCAGGATAAAGAGCAGCTCCCGGAAGGAGGTCTGCTGCTCGGCATAGGTTCCGCCGTAGGTGATATAACACCCGGCAGGCAGCACCAGTTTTGTGCCCAGCACTCTCCTGATCTCGGTGATGGCGCTGCCGATATCGCGTTTGTCGAGACGGGCGGTGACCACCACATCCGATTTCAGGTCCTCGCGGGTGATGTCGGGTTCGCCCTGCGACAGCTCTACCCTGGCGAAATAATCCATCGGCCGGAAGGCGCCGTCGGCCGAAAATACGGGTTGTTTGCGGATGATCTCCAGGGTGTTCTCCCTGAAGTTGCGGAAGCGCATCAGGATGCGCAGCATCTGCTCGCCCTCCTGCACCTGCCCTACCTGCACCCCTTCGTTGCTGGCCTGCAGTTGGGTCTGGAAGGCGGCAGGGGTGATGTTGAACCGCGCCAGCTTCGCGGCATCGGGAATGATGGTGATGGTGGGGCCGTCGACGATGATGCCGCTCTGCACGTCGGCCACGCCGTTGATCTTCTGCAGCAGCTCCTTGGTATGACCTGCCACCTGGCGGATCTGGTCAAGGTCGTCGCCGAAGATCCTGATCTCGATGGGCTGGGGCCGGCCGATGAGGTCGCCCAGCAGGTCGGCGATACGCTGACCGAATTCGATATTCAGCGCAGGTACGCGCGAAGCCACGGATTCTCTGATCTCCGAGATGACCTCCTCGGTGGTCTTTTTCGTCCCGGGCTTAAGCTGGATAAGGTAATCGCCCTCGTTGGGGGGAATCACGCCGCTGGCCATGCTGATGCTTGACGACATGTTGGTGCCGGTGCGGCGCATATAGGTCGCCACGTCGGGATGTTTCATCACAATGGTGTCGACCTGGGTAAGAATCGCATCCGAGGCATCTAAGGAGGTGCCGGGAGGGGAAAGGTAGTCGAGCACGATGGAGCCCTCGTCGAGGGTGGGCAAAAACACCGTCTTCAGCTGGTTGATCAGCAGGGCGGCCGAGACAGCCAGCGCCACGATAAATACCAGGGCAAAGAGGGGACGCCTGAAAAACCAGGTAAGCCATTGCAAGCCGGGTTTGTCGTCAGAAACCCGGCGCTTTTTCAGGAAGCCGAGCTTCGTATGGGGTTGGTAGCCGATCAGCAGGTGCAACGCCGGCAGCCCGATCCAGGTGGAGAAAAAGGAACATACCAGGGTGATCTCCATGGTCAGGGTGAGCTCGCGGAAGAAGCTGCCTGCCACCCCGCCCATAAAGGTAAAGGGTAGGAAGATCACGATGGTGCTCAGCGAAGAGCCGACCATGGCGGGGAAGAGCATCCGTACAGTCTCCTTCGCCACCTCCTTTTTGTCGCTTTCAGGCTGCTCCTCATGGAGCCTGTGGATCTGTTCAATGATCACGATGGCATCGTCGATGATCAGCCCGATGGAGGCGGCGATGGCGCCCAGCGACATGATATTGAGGGTGATGCCGGCAACATAAAGCACGGTAAAGGTCATCGCCAGGGTGATGGGGATGATCAGGATCACATTCAGGCTGGCGCGGAACGACCTGAGAAAGAGGATCACCACCATGATGGCCAGGAAAAGTCCTTCGTAGATGCATTCCAGCACGCTGTCGATCGATCCTGACACAAATACCGACTGGTCATAGTAGGGCTTCAGCACCATCCCCTTCGGCAGCTGGCTCTGGATGGAGGCCGCCCTGGCTTTCACATCCGCGGCAAAATCGATGAGGTTGACTCCCTGCTGCTTCACCAGGTCGATGATCACGGCATCCCGGCCGTTGGCGTTGATCCTGATAAACTCCTGCTGCTCGCCGAACCCAACGGAGGCGATGTCGGAAAGTTTTACCAGCCGGTGACCGTCATCACGGATCACCACGTTTTTCAGGTCGTCGAGGGTGGTGATGCGGGTATCGGTGAGCGACAGGTAGAGCCGCCGGTAATCGGAAAGCAGTCCCGACGACTGGATAAAATTGGTGCTGCCGATGGCATCGATGATCATCTGCGGCGAGATCCCCAGCGGGATCATCTTGCCGATTTCGGGTGTGATGACATATTCCTTTGTTTTACCCCCCCTGACCACCACGTTGGAGATGCCCGGCACCATCGAGAACTGGGGTCTGACAAGGTAGAGGGCGCTGTTTCGCAGTTCAATCTGGCCAAAGTTCCTGCTTTCGAGTGTATAACCCACCACAGGGTAGATGCTCTGGCCCATCGCCTCAATGACGATGTTGACATTGTCAGGAAGCAGGTTCTTGATTTCGTTGATCCGTTCATCCAGCTGGGTGCGGGCAAGGCTGATATCGGTCTTCCAGTCAAAAAAGGCCTCGATGGTGCAGCTCCCGCGGTTGGTGCTGCTTCTTACCGTCAGGATGCCGTTCACGCGCTTGATGGCGATTTCAAGCGGTTTGGTCACTGTGACCATCATTTTATCGACAGGCTGTTCGCCGTTATCGGCAATGATGGTCACCTTGGGGAATACCACATCGGGAAAAAGGGAGGTCTGCATCCGGTGATAGGACCATAACCCCGCAACCAGCAGCATCAGCAATACGAAGAGGATCGGTTTGTGGAAGAAATGATAGTGGTTGCGCGCGGATGTCATAGGATCAATGCTCTTTATAGGTTCCCTGTACCACGACTTTTGCAGTGTCGCCCAGGCCATAGTTTCCCGTGGCCAGGAAGCGGTCGGTCTCCGCAAAGGCGGGGGCGGTGATCTCGATGCGGTCGGGAGTGCGCAGCCCCTGGCTGACAACCACCTTTACTGCTGTTGAATCGTTGATCATCTTCATCACCCAGAACTGCTGCTGGACCTCGTCGCTGAGGATGCAGCCCCTTGGCAGCGATACTGCCTTCGGGCTTACCTGTTTGATGATGCGAACGTGGGCGATCAGGTTTTCAGGGTGGTGGCAGGAGACCAATGGCTGGATGATATAGCGTTGCGTCTGTGCAGCGTTGTTCATGGAGGGCAGCACCGATTTCACATGGCCTGCGATCAGGCTGCTGTCGGGAAGGATCACCTCGCAGGAGGCTCCGGGTTTGATAAAACCGGCCGATTCAAAGGGAACGTCGAGGATGAATACGAGACTTTCGGGAACCGAGATAACCGCCAGTTGGTCGCCCTCCTGGACATAGTCGCCTTTGGGATGGTCGATCGAAATGACCATTCCCCCCAGCGATGCCTTGACGGGGATCAACCCTGTGAAGCCGAGGGCTCCGGCAGAATCGGCTTTCAGTGAAGCCGACTCTTTGGTCCTGATCCTGAACAGCTCGCGGCTTTTTGCAACGGCGTCGCCCGTATTGACTAATTGTTCCTCTACATAGCCGCCGGCGGTAGCCCTTACGACCGATTTCTCCTGGAACATGGAGGTGGCTGTAAAGTAAAGGTATTCGCTCATCTCTCCCGCACTGACCGAGGCAACCGTAACGGGCACCCTGGCAGTCACCGTGGTTTCTCCGGAGTCGCCCGACGGCCGTTTACATGCCAGGACAACCAGTAACAGAAATATCAGTTTCTTGTTCATCACGGAATTAATCTTTCCAATAGTTTATTTCGTTAATGATCTGCAACAACCTGATCCTGTATTGATTCAGGTTCGATTGTATCGCGATGTAATTTTTCAAGGCGATGATATAATCGGTAATCGAGATGCCGCCGGTGGCCAGCAGTTGTTTATCCTGGCGCACAATCGACCCGGCCAGTTCAAGCTGGCTGTTGAGCCTTGGGATCAGGTCGCCTGTTTGTTTCAGGGCCTGGTTCAGCTGCCTCCGCTGCTGCAGGTACTGGACCCTGAAAAAATCACGGTAATTGCTGCGGGTGGCCTCGGCGGTTTTCAGCTTTTCGATATTCAGTTTCCGCTGGTTCCCGTCGAACACGGGCATGCTGAAGGTCATGCCAAAGCTGAAACCAAGATTTTTATAAATCAGGGAGGGATCGTTGTTGATCAGCCCCGCATCGCTGTACCAGGCTACCCTGGGTTTATAACCGCGTTCGTTGAGCAGCATGTCGTTGCGGATGCGCAGGCTGTCGACGGTAAACCGCTCGAAGAAGAGGGAACCCGCGGTCGCTCCTGTTTTATTTCCCGAAAGGTCGGGAACTTCGGGTTCACAGGTGGTGGTGTCGCTGATCCCGCACAACAGGTTAAGGTCGGAGAGCGCCCGCTGGTACTGGGTTTGCAGGTCGTTCTGCTGAAATTCGAGTGTTTCAAGTTCAAGCAGGAACGACAGGTAATCGGTTTGTTTATAGAGCCCGCTTTTCACCAGGCTGTTCAGCAGCTTTTCTTCCTCCTTAGCCTGTCTGATCAGGATGAGATTGAAGGAGATATCGCTGAATACCGAGCAGGCGGTGAGGTACTGGGCGGTAATGGTCTTTTTCAGATCACGTGTGGATATGCTCGCGGTGTTGACCAGCGACTTGTTCTGCAGCCCGATCTTTGCATATTGGGCAACGGCTGTTTTCCTGTTGAACAGAGGCTGGGTTACATTGACCACCGAGGCAAAATTCCCGATGTTGGTGACTGCATCACTATAGCCATAGCCATTGATAACAGGCGCATAGGAAAGCAAACCGTTGAAATTGACCTGGGGCACGCGGGTAGCGTGGATGATCAGGCTGTCGAGGGTGTTGGAATGGACCTGGTTGGCCAGATCCTTCATCAGCGGACTGTTTACCAGTCCCTGCTGAAGGTAAAAGTCAAGCCTGCGCACCTGTGCGAAGCAGGTGACGGAAAGGCAAAAAACAAAGAGGATACAAAACCAGCGGCGAACCATAGCAGAAATTCACCAGCTAAATTAAACATTTTTCAGACACACGGATTGGTTCAGAGATTATCTCCGAATTTATAACTGATGCCTGCATTGAGAATCGAACTGGTGCCAATGCCAAACTCTCCGAAAAAGCTGATGGTACGGCCAATGCGGAACCCCAGGAGCGTAAGCTGGGCAGCCGGCAGCAACTGCTGACCCTTTTTCAAAATTCCGCTGTAATTTGTCTGTGTATAACTGTTCATGGTCACCCCTATCCCGAAACCTGAATACATGCAAAATGCCCGCCTGTTCATGTAATGGAAACTCAGACAGGCCAAACCCTGCCACAAACGGTCAGTTGCCGTTTCCTGGGAATAGGAACTCGGATAGTACAGGTCAGACTGGGTCCCGGCACGGTCGACCTGGCTGTATAGCGCCTGGAATCCAACTGCAACGACCTTGTTGACCGACCTGCTGTAGCCAAGCTGAAAGTTGCCGGAGGTGCTGTTGGCCGTCAGTCCGTGGTTGTCGATGTAATAAAAAAGCGATCCGATCCCGTAGGATAAATAAAAGTTGTTGTACAACTCCGACTGGTCGGTTTTTCCCGTTGGGGGGGCTGTCGCGTTATTCTGCGAAAACGATAGTGAAATTCCTGAACTGAGGAATATCATCATGAGGATCAGATTTTTCATAGCTAATTTTTTAGGGTGAAAAAAATCATCCGGGGTGAAGAATCTCGATATATTGATATTGTTCGTAAAAATCCTGTTTCCAAAATCCATCCGTTTAAATTAACCACAATGTTCACAATGGTTTTCTTTGTGTGGATGGTGCATTCATGGTTTCATTATGGTTAAACATTGTCAGGCCGTTAATACTCAAACAGTCTCTAATTTTGTTGCATCTACCTGTAGAGGCAAAGATAAGCGGCATCCGCTTCAATACGCAGGTTGAATTTGCAATCCTTTGCCACGATAAAGGTATCAAAAGGTTTGTACTCCTTCCATTCCTGTTCACCGGGCAGTTTTACCGTCATGGAGCCCGAGATGATCGTCATGTACTCGGTGGTGGAGGTTCCGAATTCGTATTCGCCTGCCGCCATAACACCCATGGTGGCCGGACCTTCGGGTGTGGAAAAGGCAATGGATTTCACCTTGCCGTCAAAGTATTCGTTCGTTTTAAACATAGCTGGTTTTTTAGGGTATCAAAAATAGTGAAATTTTCTGCTGTTCCTCCTCGGCGGCAGTAATTTCCTGCCGGATATTCCTGTTAACAGGCCATTTCCCCTGCATTTTTCCAGGCAGCCAGCAGGGAATAGGCCCCACAGACCACCAGCCAGTTTTTCTGAAAGTCAAATCCCGGAGCCATCCTGATTTCGCAAAAGCCCTGGTTCGTGATCCCTTTTATTACTTCAGTGGCAGTAAAATCATGGATAATCTTACCGTTTTCAGTCCTGGCTCCCTTATATACAAAGACATATGCCTTTTCGTTAAACTGTACGACCGCCTCCTCCGGAACCGCCCAGGCAACCAGGTTGTCTGTTTCAATACCGGCATTCACCGAAACCCCTGCCATTAAATCGGGTGCAGGCTGACTGATACGGGCATAGGCCATCATTGTTTTGTCGTCGCTGAGGGCATGGCCGGCCTGGCTGATCACGGCTGAATATTCCTTTGCCGGATCATCGGGGGTTGAAAACCGCACAGACTGCCCCTTTGTGACCTTGCGGACATCCTTTTCAAATACCACCATTTCAAGCACCACCTCTCCGGGATTGACAATTTCACAGATAACATCGGTCGGACTCACATATTTGCCGATATTGATATTGGCCTTCCTGATAAAACCACTGATGGGGGCGACCACCGGCAGGATACCTGTAATTTTGTCTTCGCTGAGCTGATGCGGGTTTATACCCAGTCCGGTCAGTTTCTGTTCGAGCCCCATCATCTGGATCTTCAGGGTCTTGTATTCCAACTCTGTTTGCTGGAGGTTTTTCTCTGAATACACGTTATCCTTGTGAAGTTCGGTATGACGTTTGAATTCAATCTCCGCATAGGTAAACCTGGCCCTGGTTTCAAGGTAGCTCTGCTGCAGTTCGATAAACATGAAATTTTCTATAACCGCGATAACCTGCCCCTTCGTGACTTCCGTTCCCTGCACTATTTCTGTCTGTTTGACAAATCCGCCCAGGGGTGCGCTAACCGATGCAAGATTCCGGGGGGTGGCGCTGATGGTGCCGCTGACCTTCAGCAGGGCGTTTAGCCGCCGCTTTTCAGCCATTCCCAGCTTTACACCCGCAGATGAATACTGGGCGGCATTCAGTTCCACCATGTTTGGCCCTGAAACCTCATGCGACACTTTTTCAGGTTCTGCTGCCGGCCTGCAGCCTGCCAGCAGGATGACCGCGGGAAATAGGACAAATGTGATATTGATCGATCGGATTTTCATATTGCTGTAAGATTTAATTAATGTGGTTTGTCAACAATTCAAGTGCAATTACTGATTGATTGTAGGCGTTGAGGGTTGCAAGGTAATTTTCCCTGATCTCAATTCCAAGGCGCAGATTCTGCACATATTCCATATAGTCGATGGCTCCCGCGCGATAACTGATGCCTGCCTGGTCAAGCAGGAGCTGGGCCTGGCGGAGGGCCTGTGTTTCATAATAGCCGACACTCCTGCTGTATTTTTCATATTCCCGCAGGAGGATATGCAGGGAATGGTTAAAGGAGTTGGATTGAAATTGCAGCTCCTCCCTGGCCATTTTTTCCTGCATACTGGCCGATTCTATTTTTCCTTTCCGTCCCGAATAAAGGATGGGAAACGACAGGCCACCCTGGAACCCCGTAAAACGCGTCGCGGAAGAAATCTCCCTGTTGGATTGGTTGAAATAACCCAGGGTGATGGCAGGAAGGAGCCTGGAAACTTCGGCGTTTTTCTCCAGTTTGGCCAGTCTCACCTGGCTATGAAGCAGGAGGAGGGAGGGATTCATAACGAGCGTGTTGCTATCCACAGGTACTGTGAACACAAGTCTTTCCATGGTGGTATCGGCGATCCTGATCTCATTTTTTTCGTTGAGCAGCGTTTGAAGTCGACATTCCTGGATCCTGATATCTGCAGTTGCCTGGCCGATCTGGTTTTTCACCGCCAGCAGTTGTGATTCAGCCGTCATCCGCTCCAGCAGGCTGGTTTCACCTTTCTGGAAACGCGACATGGCTGCATGGAGAAAATTTCCAAAAATACTGTCCTGGTACTTCAGTAAGGTGAGCCGGGCCTGACACCAGGTGAGCTCATAATAGGTTGATTTCACCCTGGCTGCCACCTCGTTTTTTGTAAGTTCGGTCTGAAATCCGGCCTGTTCCACCATTTCCCTGCCAACCCGGCTTTGCGTCACATAGGTGGAAGGGAAAAGGAATCTCTGTGAAACTGTGATTTCGTCATCCTGTCTGCCGTTGTTCATCCGGCCATAGGAAAAACCGAATTCCATATTCTCAAAATCCAGGTCGGTTTGCCGCAGTATCCTTTTATTTTTCACCTCCATCACAGCCCTTCTGACCGCACCGTTTCTGGCCATCGCCTGATCAAGAGCCTGCCGGAGGGTATAAACCATTGCAGGGGCTGAATTTCCCGTGACTACCGCCTGGGCCCCGGCGGGTGCGAAGGTGCCCATGCACAACCCGCCCGTCAATATGAACACAAGCAGTGGCCCGGGGAGTAACTTCTTACGGAGAATCCGCCATCCCCGCGTCAGGAGAATATATAATACAGGCATGACGATAATGGTGAGCAGCGTGGATGAAATCAGGCCGCCGATCACCACGGTGGCCAGCGGTTTCTGGACTTCGGCGCCGGCCGATGTTGAAACTGCCATCGGCAGAAATCCCAGCGAGGCAACGGAAGCGGTCATCAGGACGGGTCGCAGCCGGGTCTTCAGCCCCTCCATCACCCGCTGGTACAGGTTGGTTATCCCCTCCTTTTCCAGCCTGTTGAATTCAGTGACCAGTACGATCCCGTTAAGCACCGCAACGCCGAATAGGGCAATAAAACCCACCCCTGCCGGGATGCTGAAATTCATACCCCTCAGGTAAAGGCCAAAAACCCCGCCGATGGCCGACAGCGGAACTGCCGAAAATATCAGCAGGGTTTGCCTGACCGAATGGAAGGTGAAGAAAAGCAGGATGAAGATCAGCACCAGGGCTATTGGAACCACGATCATAAGCCTGTTCCTGGCCTCCACCATGTTTTCAAACTGCCCGCCGTACGTAACGAAATAGCCCGGGGGAAGCTTCAACCGCGCTGATGCCAGTTGCCTGACATCTTCAACGATCGACAACACATCGCGTCCCCTGACATTAAAACTCACGGTGATCCTTCGCTTCCCGTTCTCGCGGGAAACCTGGGCTGTGCCGTTTCTCAACCCGATCTCCGCCACCTCAGCAAGGGGTATCTGCCTTCCATCTTCAAGCGGAAGGTAGAGCTGCCGTACGTTCCCGATATCATGACGGAAATCATCCGTGAACCTTACCACCAGGTCAAACCTCTTTTCATTTTCGTAAATCACCCCGGCCTTATTCCCTGCAAAGGCGGTTCGCAGTATGTCGTTCACATCCGAGATACGAAGACCATAACGGACCAGTTTGGTGCGATTGTAAACTACCGAGATCTGGGAGGTACCCGTCACCTTTTCAACCTGGATATCCTGCACACCGGTTACCTTTTCTATAATCCCTGCCAGCTCCTCCCCTTTGCCTGCCAGTATGTCAAGATCATCGCCAAAGATTTTCACCGCCACATCCTGCTTTGACCCTGTCATCAGTTCGTTGAACCGCATGGAGATGGGTTGCTGAAAGCTGAATGCCACCCCCGGAAGGGCGCCACCTTCTCCTTCATCTTTTCCACCATCTCCTCGCGCGATGAAGCGCTGGTCCATTCCTGCTTGTCCTTCATCGTAATAATGTAATCGCCAGTTTCAACGGGTGTAGGATCGGTGGGTATCTCCCCGGCCCCGACCTTGCAAACCGCATATTTCACCTCCGGGAAATTTTCCTTCAGGATTTTATTTGCCTTTTTAACAGTTTCAACCGTATGGGTCAGCGATCCGCCCTGCAGGGTCATGATACCCGAAGCCAGATCACCCTCTTCAAGGGTTGGCATAAATTCCCCGCCAAGATCGAGGAAGAGGCCGAGAGCAGCGAGCGACAGCAGGAAGGTGGCGACAAGAACCTGCACCTTGTGGCCTAATGCGTAACGGAATACAGGTTCAAACAGACTGTGCAGGAGTTGCATCAGCTTCTCCGACAGCGGGATACCCCGCTCCTGTTTCCGGTTCATCACCAGCGAGGAGACAACCGGCACATAGGTGAGCGACAGGATGATGGCCCCGATGATGGCCAGGCCGACGGTCTGCGCCATCGGACGGAACATCTTCCCTTCGATGCCAACAAGGCTCAGGATCGGCAGGTATACCACAAGGATGATAATCTGTCCGAAGGTGGCCGAGCTCATCATATTCTTCGAAGATTCGAGCACATGGCGATCCATCTCCTTTCGCGACAACCCGGAAACCCCGGGATTTTCAGCCTTCACCCCCGACAGGCGGCGGGCCACGTTCTCAACGATGATCACCGCACCGTCGACGATCAGTCCGAAATCGATCGCCCCCAGGCTCATCAGATTCCCGGAGATGCCAAAGAGCTTCATCATGGAGATCGCAAAAAGCATCGACAGGGGGATCACCGAAGCCACCACCAGCCCGGCCCGGATGCTGCCCAGCATCAGTACCAGCACCAGGATCACGATCAGTCCGCCCTCAACCAGGTTACGGGTGACTGTTCGCACCGCCCTGTTTACAAGGTCGGTGCGATCGAGATAGGATTCGATAAAAACCCCTTCCGGCAGGGAGGGGGCGATCATCTCCATCCGTTTCCTGACCTGTTTCACCACCTCCGTGGCATTGGCCCCGCGGAGCATCATCACCACACCCCCGACGGCTTCAGAAGTATCGCAGATGAGTGCGCCGTAACGGATGGCATGGCCATACCTAACCTCCGCCAGGTCGCGGATCAGTAAAGGTACCTTTCCCGACCCCCCCGTACGACGATATTGCCGATATCCTCCAGGGTGCCCGCCAGTCCTACACCCCTGATAAAATAGGAATTCTGATTCTTTTCAATATAGGCGCTTCCCGTATTTTCATTGTTCTCCTCCAGCGCTGAAAAAATTTCAGTTACCGGGATCTTCATGCTTTTGAGACGGTCGGGATTGATGGCAACCTCATATTCTTTTACAAAACCACCATAACTGTTGACCTCGGCCACGCCGGGAGTTCCCAGCAGTTCCCGTTTGACGATCCAGTCCTGGATGGTTCTCAGTTCGGTAAGGGAATATTTCCCCTCGTACCCTTTTCTGACCCTGACGAGGTACTGGTAGACCTCGCCCAGCCCAGTGGTCACCGGCGCCATCTCCGGGTGGGTGATTCCCGGTGGGATTTGCGTTTCCGCCTCTTTCAGCCGTTCGCTGATCTGCTGCCTCGCCCTGAAGATATCGGTTTCATCTTTTAACACGATGGTCACCACCGAGAGACCCAGCCTTGAAATGGAGCGGAGCTCCACGATGTCGGGTACCGTCGCCACTGCAACCTCGATGGGAGCGGTAATATATTTTTCAACCTCCTGGGTTGCCAGGGTCGGTGCGATGGAAATCACCTGGACCTGATTGTTGGTGATATCCGGCACTGCATCGACCGGCAGATGGATCGCCGACCACAGGCCCCAGGTGAGCAGGGCCAATACAAGCAACCCTGTAATAAATTTATGCTGAATGGAAAAGGTAATAATGCCGCGTATCATGAAGCCTGTGTTTAGGAAAAAAAATGAAACGGCAGCCATGCAGCAGCCGGGTGAACAATCACACGGAGGCACGACCCGCCAGGGGAAACCAGATAAGAAGGGAATTAATCCTTCGGGTTGAGGTAATTATGCTTTGGGAGGCTCCCAGGCGACAAAGGAATAATCGGAGAGGAGATGCAGGTCAACAGGGAAAATAAATTTTTGAGGAAGCAGGCCAAGTCCGCTGATCGCAACGCCGGGAGTCACCTCCATCGCCACATTGCAGCAGGTACAGGAACAAAAAGGGGAACAGCAGTCGCGATGGTCAGCATGACCGGGGTTTGACAGGCTGGCACCGGCGAAGGTGGTTCCGCTTCCCTGGCTGATAACGACATCCATGCAGGGCATTAGCGACATCAGGAGCACATAGCCTGCCAGGAAAACACAAACCGCCCTGGTTTTGAAATGGTTTTTCACCTTACAAAAATAAGAAATTTCTTTAAGCCTGTCACCCGCAATCAGGGAGAACCTGAAAACCCGGAGATTTCAATTTTGTGGCTTTGCTAAAACTTTTTTTGTTAATTTGGCATTTGATTTGGAAAAGGGAAGATCATGAACCGAAAAATTATTGTCATTCTCCTGGTCAGCCTGTTATGGCTTACATGGGCTGTACCTGTCTTTGCCACTCCGGATACGACACATTTCGGGGATTCATTATCCAGTCCTAAGAAGGAGATAAATGGGGCTGTTGTGGCACCTTTTGGCACGGCTGTCTTTAATGTGTACACACGGATTGGACCGTTTTCGCCGAAAGAACGGGCACAGTCGGTGGAAAAAAAATTGAAGGTCATTGCCGGGGAACCCTTTTACCGCAGTGATTCAGTTCGCATGATTGAAGGTGAAACGACCTGCGATATTGTGTACGGCGATATGATCATCACCTCTGTTGATGATGGGGATGCCAGGGCCGAAGGCGCCACCAGGGAGCTTGTCGCAAAGGCACGGCAGGCAAAGATCATCTATGCCATCCAGCAATTCAGGACCATCAACAGTTTCGGGGAGATCCTCCGGAGGGTAGCGATTTCTGCCGGGATCCTGCTGCTTTTGATCGTGCTGATCACCCTGATCAACAAATTGTTCAGATCCCTGAAAAGGAAAACAGACCTGTGGCAGGACAAGATCATGAAGACATTGCACCTCCAGGACTTTGCATTTTTTAACCGTCAGCGGCAACTGGCGATTTTCCTGGGAATCATGAAGGGTGCAAAGTGGTTGCTGATCCTGATCCTGCTGATCGTGACGCTGCTGACCATTTTCTACCTGTTACCCTGGACCAAGGCGATCAGTATCGGCATCCTGGGTTTTGTGATCAATCCGCTTAAAGATATCATTCTGAGTCTCTGGAAGTATATCCCGAACCTGATCACC
>CAIYQH010000047.1 GCA_903928285.1 uncultured Bacteroidales bacterium | reverse complement strand
TCTTCTTCTTCTCATTCTTCGCAACAGGAACCTCTTGCTTCTTTTTCTCCACAGGATCCTTTTTCGCTGTTTTCTCTTTTTTTTCCTCCTTTACCGGCGTAGCAGGCACCTGTTGCACAGCCAACACTTCTTCAGGTTCCGGCACTGACACAGACTCAGATTTTTTGCGGCTCGGGAAAAAGGAGAACCAGATAATCCTGTAATCTTTTTCAAGGTGGGAAATATCCTTTTGCCGTATTTCCCTGATTTTATCCTCTATCTCAAGATAAAAGGAATCCTTTTCAGCATCATGAAATAACACGATCGTTTTTTTCTTGTTGACTGCGCCAATCAGGTTTTTAACATCTTTCAAATCCCCGAGAATATGTACCTGGGGGAGTGTCTTTTTTGATTTTTTGGTTGTCTTCATGGGTGATTAATCTGGGTTATGATTAACTTACTGGTAAAGATACAATTATTTTTCACCGGTAATTTCAGTAATTGGATTCCCGATACAGGCGGCAGGATATTTAATTCTTAAAATCATCGACAGTGTAGGCGCAATATCGGTTATCGGATGAAACTGCCAGGATTCACCTTTCCTGATATTTTGTCCGAACCAGATCAGCGGGACATGGGTATCGTAATTGTATCCCGATCCATGTTCCACAAGGTACCCCTCCTCATATTCAAAAAAACCAGGCTCCATAACCAGCATAACATCGCCCGATTGTTTTGGCCGAAAACCATTCTGCACAGCCATACCAAGTTTTGAAGTATATTCTCCTTCAACCATCTCAGCAGCAGTATAGGCAAATGCTATGCCCTTTTGTTGCATAAGGTAATCTGCCAGACGGGTCTGAACGGTTTTCAGGTCCAGTCCCTTTTCAGTGATCAGTTTCCGGTTTAGGTAGAATTGGTCGTTGATCAGGGTATCCACCCATCTACCGGCTGTGTAGGAGGCATCCAGGAAATCCGAGGCCAGTTTGATCAATGGCTTATGATAAAAATACCCGGCCGGAATCTTCCGGCTCGTGAGATATTGCGGAACTTCGGGTATCCCGTGGTCGGCTGTTAAAAACAATACGTAATTTCCCTTGCCGATCGTTTGATCCAGCGTTTTGATCAGCTTTTCCAGATCCTGGTCAAGCCGTAAATAGGTGTCTTTGATCTCTTTTGAGAGTGGTCCGTAGAGGTGCCCTACCACATCGGTACTTGAATAACTGATGGCCAGAAAATCGGACTCCGGCCCCCTTCCCATATCGCCGTTCTTGATCGCATCGACCGCCAGGTCGGTGAGCAGGGAATTGGCTAATGGAGATTTGTAAAGCAACGAGTATGCAGCATCCTTTGAATTCAGCGGAAGTTGCAGATCATGCGGAAAGTGTGGCAGAACCTTTTCCCCGGTTTTGGTAACAGCACAGATGGTGGTATCGGATATACAATCTGAATAATAGCTGTTGCCATATAAGGGGGCCCACTTTTCAGTGATGTAGCTGAATGCCAGGTTCCTGTCGTTAAAGGAGGTGATCCAGGCGGGGAGTTGGTTTGAATAATAGGAACTTGTCACAAAATTACCGGTTTTCTGGTCAAACCATGATACGCAATCAGCCATATGCCCGCCCGAAAGGATCGCGGCCCGGTCTTTCAGCGAAATGGAAATAATTTTTGATCTTCCGGTGGTACACAGCTTTAATTCATCACAAATATTGGTTGCAATCAATCGCCGCGGCGACATGCCTTTACCGGTTTCGGCCATATTATTGCCAATAACATTGAAGGTGTCATTCACACAATATTCAGATTTTCTTTTATCCCGGTAATAGATATCATTTCCGATAATGCCATGATATCGGGGTGTGGTGCCCGAATAGATGGTGGCGTGCCCGGGACCGGTATAGGTCGGCATATAATTGTAATGAACGTTCCACATCGTATAACCGTCCGACATCAACCGTTTAAAACCACCCTCGCCGAACTGGCTGTAATAACGTGTTAAATAATCAGGACGCATCTGGTCAACGACAATGCCCACCACCAGCCTTGGGCGGCTGAGCTGCGGGAAACCAGCGATGGATATGAACAGCAGAATAACAAATGGGAATAGTTTTCTCATCGGTTTGCAATGGATTTGATTCTGATTAATAATTAAACGATTTTCATAAGGATCCTTTTCCCTTAACCGATGCCTCAAAAATAACCATAAAGTTCACAATGAATTACACAATGTGCACAATAAAAATTACAGTGTGTGCAGGCCTTCTTTGTGTCTTCGTGGTTAAAATGATCCGGTATTTGAAGTTGAAACAGTTTCTTCAGGATTCGGGGATAAAAGTACAACTCCAACGCATTGTCAATGTTAATTCAAAATTAAATTACTGGATAACAACGATTTTTGAGAAGTAATGCCTTAAATTTGTCAGAAAATACTCAAATTGGATTTATCATGGGATCAGGAACAAAGAAAACCAAAAAGCGTATAAAGGACGGAACTGTTTCCGTCAGTGATGCAGGACTGGCCTATAAAAACGGCTTTTACCTGGAAACTGCCTGGATACTGTCGCAGCTTTTTGAAAGAAAGGCAAAGAGTGTGCTGAAACGGATAGAAAGCGATCAGACCACCAACTCCTATTCATTTGACCAATGTATCAAACGAATCAAATACCACCATCAGGCTGGCCGCATTCCGCAAGTGGAGACCTTTATCGATGCCGGTTTGATTGACGGGATGAGGAACTGGAAGAATTCACGGAATAGCATGCTCAGGGACATGATCACCATTCATGTTTCACCCGGGAGGATGGAGCGGCTGGCTTCGGAAGGGATCGCTCTCTACAAAACCTGGAACAAGTCGATGAAAACTGTAAAAAATGCGTTGGACAACCCTGGCAACCAAACCATCGCGCAATTTAACGATCCTTTTGATGAAGATTGACAGCCAATACGATATCGGTGAATTTCTTTTCCGATTCTACCGTAAACGGTGTGCCACCTTCCTGGTCAACATCTATAAAGCCAGTATCACCGGGGCTTCCAGGGATATTCACCGCGCCCGGCTCGATGTTAAGAAAATCCTGGCTATTATCGACCTGTTGCGGATCGTACGACCAAAGGCAGATAAGGATCCCGGGTACGAAAAGACCTTTAAAAAACTCTACAAGGCCTCCGGCAGGATCAGGGAGATCCAGGTTAACCTGTTGTTGCTGACAGCTCCTGAATTTTTACAGTACGACCTGACGCAATTCACCCGGGCCCTGTTGAAACAGGAATCTGAAAGAACCCGCGAATTTCTCACGGTGATCAGAAAGTTTGATGAGCAAAAGCTCTCCGGGATCGAAAAAAAGATTAAAAAAGAGACGGGAAGGATCAAACCGTCAACCCTCCGGAAAAAAACAGGCAGGTATATCTCTTACAAAACTGCGATATGTCTCGAACTGCTTGAACAAGGCGAAGGGGAAGCGCATCTGCACCAGGCAAGGCAGCATATAAAAGAGCTTTCCACTGTGCTTACCCTTATCTTTTCGATAAACCCCTCCTGGAAATTTGAAGATGTGATCAATGGGTTGAACAGGTCGGAAATGCTGATCGGCGACTGGCACGACAAAACCTTCCTGGCTCAATCGCTGCACGAATTCCTCGCAACAGCGGCTGACCTGTCCGAAAGCCAACTGGCCCACGCAGAAGAATGCTACCGGAACCTTCTTGCAGCAAATGAAAGCCATGTTGAAAGTATCATCCTCGATGTCCGCCAGGCGATTGCCGCCAGCGCGACCGATGCGGCCGGCACCACCGAAACGGCAATCTAACCCTGCGCGCCAAATGACGGTTACCTTGATTATTTGAGTTTATAACTCATTCCGAAGGTAGAGCCAAATCCCGTACCACCGCAAGGTCCGGCATTCAGAACCAAGCGTATATTGAAATACCAGCGACCGCCAACCCGGATGCCAATGTAAGGCATGAAACTTTGGTGCACCTTGATCCGGTATGATCACTGATACCGGATCTTATGCAATTTATCGATCGATAATTGAATCTGTAATTTAAAAAAAATTTGAATTTGTTGCATTCTTTTTCCCAAATTAATACCCTACATTTGCAGAGGGTGAATTATAACAAATCATAGAAAATACTGAACCCAACTGAAACAAACTACCTTATGTATAACCCTGAAAACATCCGTACTATGATCTTTCCAAAGAATACAAAAGTGAGGTGTTCAAAACACATCGGCACGACATGATCAGGATGAATCGGCAGGGAATGGTTAATTTATACGTCATTTCCAAAATCCTGCTTGCTTTTTGCTTTTATTTACAGTTCACTGAATGTGTTTCAGCAGCATCATACAAGGTCAGGAAGTTATTGCACGAATCCGGCCTTGAAAAGGACCCCTCGCGGAAAACGGAATTGTATATTGATATTGCCAATGAAATCAAAGGTTCCAATCCCGACTCAGCTTTGTATTATTTCAGCCAGGCGGAGTGTTTAAGCACAAATTTGCAGGGTGAAAATGAAAAAGAATTGATCCGTGTAAAGATTTTACTTGGCCGTGCCTCGATTGAAATAGCAAGAGGCAATATTGATAAGGCATGGTCGCTCGATTCAGTTGCCCTTGCAGCGTCGCGGAAATTAAAAAGTCGTGAACTGGAAGCTGCCACACTGATGAGCTTGGGCACCGCGTATTATAACCGTTCCCGTTTTGATGAAGCACAAAAATGCAACAGGGAGGCCTTATCAATTATCCGCACTACCAAAGATCGCAAAACCGAAGGGAAAATCCTGACCAACATGGGAACCATCGAGTTTATGTTCGGAAATGCTAAAAAAGCCGATTCTCTGTTCCACATACCGCTTCGTATTGCTGTAATAAGCAAGGATGACGATTTACTTGCTGCAAGTTACCTCAACATCGGGTTGCTGAATGTGTATGCCGGTAAATATGCGGCAGCCGAAGACAATATCAGAAAATCGGCAACCGTATATCAGAAAATCGACGGCAAAGACGGGCTTGTACTTTGTTATCAAAACCTGGCTAACATATGGGTAGCCCAGGGAGATATTGAAAAGGCCATCGAATACAATATGCTGAATCACAATCTTTCTATGGAACTGGGCGATAAAATCGGACTCTCCAAGGCATTCCAAAATCTGGGAGAGTGTTATTCTCAACTCGGCGACTACGAAAAGGCAATGGAATACTTCATCAAGGGACTGAAAATAAAAACAGACCTGGGTGATACGAAGGAGATAGCCATAACAAATTCCTCTATCGGTCATTTGATATATATGCAGGGAAACCTGAAACGGGCGCTTGAATATTACCGGAAATCGTTACAGGATTATATTAAGATAGGTTATGTCATGGGAATAGCGGCAAGTTATGGCGATATCGGGAACATCCTGTCGGAACAAAACAAAGGCGACAGTGCATTGTATTACTTCAGCAAATCTGAGAAAATATATGTCAGGAACCAACACCCTTATTACCTGGCAAAACTATAACTGAACAT
>CAIYQH010000046.1 GCA_903928285.1 uncultured Bacteroidales bacterium | reverse complement strand
CTCAGGACATTCTTTTATAATGGCAGGTAACGCATCGATCGTTGTTTCAATGCTTTTTCCTGAACTGAGAAGGCCAAAGGTGGTCAGCACCTTACGACCCTCAAGTCCGTATTTGATCTTTAACAGTTGTTCATTTAAATGAGGAACAAGGTGGGTACCATGCGCGATCACCGATATTTTTTCAGGAGGCAGGTTATAGTCGCCGGTAAGGATATCGGCCGAATGATGGGTCATTACCACCACCGACTCGCAAACGGCTGCAATATTGCGGATTTTGGCTCTCAGCATTGGCCCGGGAAGAGGCAATACCGTGTGGAACACGATAATTACGGGTTTTGCCAGCCTGTATAAAAACTGCATGAATGCCTGTTCCTTTAACCGGTAGAAGCCAAACTCATGCTGGATCAACACGGTTTGTATCCTGTGATCATTGTTGATGTTAAAGGCCAGTTTCTCAAATTCAACGGCTGATGAGGTATTCAGTATATATTTAACCTCCTGTGGATAAGCACGATGTTCGCCGGTGGTTTCCAGGGCGCAAACTTTAATTGAAAAGGATTTGCTGAACCTGGTGTTGATTGCTTTGATAAGATCCTGCGAATAGGTGGCGATTCCGCACTCCCTCGGGGGATACGAAGTAATTACGAGGATTTCAGGCAGGTCGTTGGAAAGGATATTGTTTTTCATTTTTTTGTGGAAGTATAGGTAAGTAATTCGGCCGTTAATGCGGATAAACTCAAGGAGGCTACGGCGATATGTGAATCGGCAGCTCCGTAATAGATAAAAAGGGTATCGCCAAACAGGGCTGTTCCCGTTGGAAAAACGACATTGTTTACATCGCCTTTCAACTCCCATTCGAATTCGGGAGTGAACAAGGCATAGGGCAGGCGGGAAATTGCCTTGCCAGGGTCATTCAGATCCAGTAAAGCGGCAGCACAGGCCGAGTAAATCAGCCCCTTGTTTGAATCCTCCACGCCATGGTATATCAGTATCCAGCCATGTTCCGTTTCAATCGGCGGACAACCGCTGCCTATATAGTTTTGCTCGTGGGGAAATACCGGATCGAGTACGATATGATCCTGCAGGTTGAGAAAATATTTTTCCCAGAATTCCTTCGTCAGATCCTTTATGCTGTCTATTGCAGTAATCTGTATCCCGGGACGTATCCGGTGCAGAAACACCAGTTGTCCGTTGATCCTTCTCGGGAAGAAAACCACATTTTTATCCCATAGCAGCATCTTTTTCTCCGGGTCGGCATCCTGGTAGTAAAATTTATGATTGCGGTAATAATTTTCATTAACCTTTCCCGCCGATTCTGCAAAATATACAAATTCAGCATAGGTGATGGGAGGAACGATGACGCCGAGTTTTTTGAAGTGAACCAGATCCTTCGATGTTGCCAGCGCCCCTCTTGCATTGATGCCGTCATAGCCGGTGTAGGTCAGGTAATACAGGTCATCGATCTTTACGATACGGGGATCCTCGACACCATGTGACTCATATTCAAACTCGGGGACGATGATGGGTTTTTCCCACCGTTCGGCAATGGTTAACGGACCGTCAAGCCTGCAATAACCGATACTGGAATAATTTCCCTTTCGTACGGCACGGTAGAACATGTGGACGTTGTCGCCTTCTCGTATGGTTGCTGGGTTCAGAACCGCTTCATTTTCAAATTCCAGGCCTGTTTTGGACAATAAAATGCCCTCTTTTTTAACTTCAATCATCGATGTATTATTGGTAACAGGTTATCGTTTCAGTTTTTTACCTGCCGGTTTGAATGTTATCAGTTCCGGCATGGTGTCACCCAGCAGGAATCCCCATGGTTTCAATGAGCCGATATGGTCAAATATGACCTTAATGATCGCCAGCAGCGGGATCGACAGGAACATCCCTGAAATTCCCCACAGGGCATTGCCTGCAATTACCACGATGACCGAAAAGAGGGCATTGATCCTCACTTTGGAGGATACAATCACCGGCACAATGTAATGGTTGTCAATCATCTGGATGAAATAATAGGCGGCAAGAACATAAAATGCGGGCCATACCGTCGTTTTGGTGGCCACGGCAATCATCATGGGCAGTGCCACCGCAATAATCCCGCCTAAATATGGAATTACATTCAGGACCGCCCCTATGATGCCCAGCAGGATGGCATAATCGATCCCGATGATAAACAATGCCGTGGCATCCAGAACGGCGATCATCACGGCTTCAATGATCAGCCCTGCCAGG
>CAIYQH010000045.1 GCA_903928285.1 uncultured Bacteroidales bacterium | reverse complement strand
TCGGCACCGGCGGCAACCGCGATGCAGCCAAACGACCGGTGATGGCAGGCATTGCCTGTAATCTCAGCAACAGGGTGATCCTGACCTCTGATAATCCCAGGAATGAAGAGCCGCAGGCGATTCTTGACGATATGCTGAAGGGGGTCGAAATGCACCATTCAAGAAAAGTGCTGGTTATCGTGAACCGGCTGGAAGCCATTAAAACCGCCTGTGCTCTGGCAAAACCGGGCGATATCATACTGATCGCAGGGAAGGGACATGAAACCTACCAGGAGATCAATGGCATCAGGCACCATTTTGATGATAGGGAGATCGTCCGGGAAATTTTTCAGAATAATAACATAGTTAATTCATAGGCCTATGTTTTACTATCTATTCTTATGGTTGCACAAAGCATTCGATATCCCCGGCACGGGTGTATTCCAGTACATCTCCTTCAGGGCTGCCGCCGCTTTGATCACCTCCCTGTTCATCTCCCTGATCATCGGGAAAAGGCTCATCAATTTTCTCCGTGCGAAACAGGTGGGCGAGACGGTACGCGACCTGGGACTGGCCGGGCAGAACCTGAAACAGGGAACCCCCACGATGGGGGGACTTATCCTGCTGGCGGCCATCCTGATCCCCTCGCTGTTGTTTGCCAAACCCGACAACATCTATATCATCCTGGTGCTGGTGGCAACCGTGTGGCTGGGACTGATCGGCTTTCTCGACGATTATATCAAGGTTTTCAAAAAGGATAAAAAGGGGTTGCCGGGAAAACTGAAGGTGCTCGGGCAGATAGGGCTGGGACTGATCGTAGGATTCACCATGTATTTCAGCGACAGCATCGTGATCCGCGAAAAGGTGAAGCAAAGCGCTTATGTGCCAACCACGGACGTCTTCACCCTTGAATCATCGACCGACAAGTCAAAAACCTACTCAAAACCTGTTAAATCGACAAAGACCACCATCCCCTTCGTGAAGAACAATGAATTTGACTACAACTGGCTTACAAGCTGGATGGGACCGCAGGCAAAAAAATGGAGCTGGCTTATCTTCATCCCGATCGTGATCTTTATCATCATCGCAGTCTCGAACGGGGCAAACCTCACCGACGGGCTCGACGGGCTGGCTACCGGAACCTCGGCCATTATCGGGCTCACACTGGGGGTACTGGCCTATGTTTCGGGTAATATATTTTTTGCCAACTACCTGAATATCATGTATATTCCAAATGCAGGAGAGTTGGTTGTCTATATTTCGGCATTTGTCGGGGCCTGTATCGGATTTTTATGGTATAACTCCTTCCCGGCCCAGGTTTTCATGGGCGATACAGGAAGCCTTGCCCTGGGGGGCATCATCGCCGTGTTTGCCATCATGATCCGCAAGGAGATCATGATCCCGATCTTCTGCGGGGTGTTCGTAGCCGAAAACCTCTCGGTCGTCATGCAGGTCACCTGGTTTAAATATACCCGGCACAAGTATGGGGAGGGTCGCAGGATTTTCTAAATGTCACCGCTGCATCATCATTTTCAGAAAGTGGGCTATCATGAATCGAAGATCGTGATGCGATTCCTGATCATCGGAATCATGCTGGCCGTTTTAACCATTGTCACACTCAAACTAAGATAAAAACCATGACTTTAGAAGCATTGGTGAAACAGGGACAAACAACCGTATATGATTCACTGGTGGCGTCTATCGGCCCCAAGATCCGCGAGATCCGCAAGGAGTATATCAAGGAGAGCTTTTATGGTTTCCAGCAGGTGGAACACCGGCTCGAACTGGTGGCGGTCATTCACGGGATAGAGTTTATCAATGATTCCAAATCGACCAATATCAATGGAACCTGGTTCGCCATGGAAAGCTCTTCACGTCCGGTGATCTGGATCGTAGGCGGAATCGACAGCGGCAACGATTATGCCGTACTTCGTCACCTGGTCAGAAGCAATGTCAAGGGTATTATCTGCCTTGGGCTCGACAACCGCAGGATTCACGTTGCCTTCGATGATCTTGACCTCCCCATGGCCGACGTTACCACTATGGAGGAGGCTGTTCAGGCTGCCTACTATATGGGCAATGCCGGCGATGTGGTCCTTCTCTCCCCTGCCTGTGCATCCTTCGACCTGTTTGAAAATTACGAGGAGCGTGGCAAAGCGTTTCGCAAATCAGTTAAAAACCTGTAAGTCATGGCACCGATGATGAAATTTGTCAAGGATATCAAAGGGGATAAAGTGATCTGGATCGTTGTGGTCATCCTTTGCATTTTTTCATTGCTGGCAGTTTACAGTTCAACAGGGATGCTCGCCCTTAAAAAACAGCACGGCAATACGGAATACTATCTTTTCAAACATTTCCTCATCCTGATGTTCGGGCTGGCGCTGATGTACATCACCCATATTATCAAATACACCTATTATTCAAGGATCTCGCAAATCGGGCTATTCCTTACTTTTCCCTTACTGCTTGTCACCCTGATTTCGGGAACCCACCTGAACGAAGCCAACCGCTGGTTAACGCTACCTATCGTGAACCTTACCTTTCAAAGCTCGGATGTGGCAAAGCTTTTTCTCATCATG
>CAIYQH010000044.1 GCA_903928285.1 uncultured Bacteroidales bacterium | reverse complement strand
CGTCCATAATAGATCGAACCCATTCTGTAGTTGGCCAGGGTGTTTTGCGGATCAATGGTCAGAATTTCATTGTACTGCTTAATCACCTGGTCCCAGTTCCCCAGGGCTGATGCGGGGTAAACAAACCCAAATTTTGGTTCAATGGCATAGGGTTTCAGATTAATCGCTTTTTGATAATAGGACGACGATTCGGTAAACTGTCCTGCCAGGTTGGTCAGCCAGCCCAGGCGCAGGTTGATTTCATAGGAATCTTCCTGGTAAATTTTCTTCATGGTGGCAATGGCTTCATTGAAATTACCCCTCCCTTCAAATTCCTGGCTCTTGGCGAAGGCCTCCAGCAGGGTAGCGTTGTTTGTCTGGCAAAACGCCGGTACCGAACAAAGCAGGCATAATGCAATGGCCAGGGAGCGAAAGGGTGAAAAATCTGTGGTTTTTAATTTTTCAGTTGTCATTTTTTTTATAGTTTCCATGTGATTCCTCCGATTATTGTATTGGTGTTATAGGGATTATTTTTGATCTGCGGTGTTTCTTTAATGGCGTGGGTGTCGGGATTCTGAACTTTCATGTAATAAAGTTGCTGGCTCTCCTTGCGGAAATACTGGTATAGCAGTGAGAACTGGAGATGACTGCCTGCCATGAAAACCAGTGAAGCCCCACCCCGGTAATCGATGATATCGCTGTTGTTATAGACAACCGACCCGTTCAGGATATTGGAATTGGTATAATTGCCATAATAGAAATTCACCTCAGCCCACATCCAGTTTGTGCATTTCAAACCCAGTACCTGGCTGGATAACAGCCGGCTGTCGCTGCCCTGTAAAAATCCGGTAATGGAGGTGGTGCCATAGATATTGAAGTTGCCGAACGGGAAGTAAGTCAGCGACAAGCCGGCCTGTTTCTGTGTTTTACCATTCAGGTCCGACCAGCTGCCGGTAAGTCCGAGCGTACATCTTCCAAAATCTTTTGAAATGCGGAGGGAAGCCACATAGTTATTAAATGCTGTGTCTTTCGGGGTATAGGAGTAGGTCAGACGGGTGAAGGGGAATGTATGGTAAGTGTTATTGCTGTTGGTATAAAATGCAGTATCGTGAACGGTATCCCTGCTGTAGGATGGGTTTATCATGGTGTAGCTCACATGAAGCCAGTGGAATGCAGGGATGATTTTAATCCCGAAGGGCAGGGCGACGGAGGCGCTGAGATAGGCTTCGTGCTGCATCACATGATAGGTGAAACTGGTGTCGTGGGTCACCCAGGGAAAAGTGTAATTGTAGATTTTTCCCCAGGCGGAGTCGGCTATGTTTTGAAGGTGATCCTCGTTCCTGATATACTGGATATACTTCGTTTTTGTAAAGTTAAGATAGTTGTAGACTAATGAAATGCCAACCCGGTCGGAGACCCTCAACTTCAGGCCAAGGTTTGTATACAAACTGTTCCCATAAAGATCCCGTTCACCGTAAATACTGTCTTTCCCCATCATCGTGCCGAGGTTTCCGGGCGATCTGTCGCTGCTTACCGTATAACCGCTTTCAAAATGGACCTGTTCCAGGAACCCTGTCTTGTCAAGAAGGGTATCCCGGTCCTCTCTTGCCATGGATGCCCTGAGCAGACGCGCTTCTTCATTCCGGTTGGCATAGTAATAGGCACGGTAGAGGTAATTTCCTACCAATGGATCACTTGAATTGAAAGCTCTTGCCTTTTTCAGGTGGATGATGGCGGGAAAATATTCGGCTTTTTGATAATAGGAGATACCCATACGCATGCGGAGGTAATAATAATCGATCTTTTGATGCAGGGCCTGCTTGCCGATCACGATCACACTGTCCCACTTTTGTTCTGCGAAACACCGGTTTGTAACCAGGTCAACCGTCAAATAATCAAGTTTAACCGATGCAACAGCCTTTGTGGTTGCAACGGAAACCAGGATGGTTAGCAAAATGAGCAGTTTTTTTATCATCGGCCGCTAAC
Organism: uncultured Bacteroidales bacterium; assembly: GCA_903928285.1. GTDB lineage: Bacteria > Bacteroidota > Bacteroidia > Bacteroidales > FEN-979 > CAIVAT01. The sequence goes on along the minus strand of CAIYQH010000044.1, from coordinate 1,552 downwards.
CAGTTTGACTTCTGTTTCTTTTTCATTTTCGCGTATGATAAACCGCTCCAGACCGTGAATACCTATAAAGAGGTCACATTCCATTTTTTTAAGTTCATAAACGCCGATCCTGGCCGACACCTCCGACTGCAGGCGGATGCCGGTCTGCATCAGGGCATCTTCCATCCCCATATAGCGCAGAAGGTATTCCGAGCGGGTGAACATTACAAAGGGTGAAACGAAATCCTGGAGGAGTTCTGCAAGTGGATGGTTGAATGTATTTACAGGATACCGGTCTTTCACCTGGAGGCCTTTGTAATAGCCCATCATTACCTTATAGGCTCCAAGGAAGAATTTAAACAGGATTGACGAGTGGTCCCCTTCAAAATAGGTAAAGTAATGGATGTCTCCGTCGTTGCGGAACCAGGCGCGGGATTTCGAGTTCTCACAAAAAATATAGGTCTGGTTTACCGCATCTGCCTTGACTTCCCAATCGATCATGTATTCTTTGCTGTTTGCGGATTTCACGTTAAACAGGAACTTTTGCCCTGCGATGAAATGAAACGCCTTTTCAAGGGAGGCATTCTTGGTGATGTTAGAGACAATCACCTCGTTTTCAGGCGATTCGTATGACATCAACTCAAAAACGTTGTTTTTATGCCTGATAAAATGGCTGACGGGATAATCGATCGTGGGTGAACCGATGTAGGGTGTTCCCTGGAGCTGGAAATGGAGGTGGGGCACGGGCGAACGGCCTGAATTGCCGCAGGCAGCGATCACCTGGCCCTTTTTTACGGTATCGCCAACGGCAACTTTGAAGCTGCCCCTTCTCAGGTGCGACAATTTTGAATAAAGAAGATCGGTATGGCGAAGGATCAGGGTGTTTCCCCAGTTGTGTTCCAGATCAACGTTGCCGATCTCATTATCCTCCACATCATCGATGGCTTCCTCAACAAAACCGTCGGCCGGGGCAATCACAGGCTTATTATAGGCGTAGTAGTTTTCGCGGAGGGTTCCGTCGCCGGAATAGGTTATTCCATCCTCATCGGTTATTTCGAAATCCCAGGCGTGACGCCAGTCACCCTGATGGGTATATTTGCCATTATGACTTTGTGTCACCTTCCATTCACCCCAGAATGGCAGTACGAACGCGAAATAAAGCGATTTTCCGAAACGGGCCTTGTAATTCAAATGGGAGTACAGATTTTTTTCAGGTGAGAAGTGCTGGTAGGTGACCAGTTCAGGCTTGTCATAAAAGCGTTCCCTGAATTTAAGGGCATACAGAAAGATCAGTACAACCAGGTTGAAAGGGAGTGAATAAACAGAGAGCTGGAAGATTGAAAAGATAGTCTGCGTGCTGGTCAGGATAATTGAAATGATGGGTGTCAGCAGGATGACCCACAGGAAGGACCACCGCGAGGGGATGATGAAAAATCCGCCGACGGCGATTGATGTCAGGATGAAATTGAACCCGATGAAGCTGTAGCTGAGTTCATGAATATCGGCGCCGATGAAATGGTAATAGGCATAGGCTGAGAAAAAGCCCACCAGCGACAGGATGAAGGCAATACGG
>CAIYQH010000043.1 GCA_903928285.1 uncultured Bacteroidales bacterium | reverse complement strand
TCATTTCAACCCGGTCGGGCTTGATATCAAAGCCTACAACCTTAATTTTCCGGGCAAATTCCAGTGCGATAGGAAGCCCTACATAGCCCATCCCGATAACGGAAAGGGAGCTCTCTTTTTGCAATAGTTTTTCGTAAACAGTCATAAGTTTCATTTTTTCCACACCAGGAGTGCATCCCGGTTATTTTTAATAAAAGCTGGTTCATCAGTCAAAGAATAGGATCTGACGGCAATATCCCTTTTGATAAGCCTCGTTGTCTTCTCAACAAGGGTATTAAGGTTTTCCTGATCAACAGGACCGCCAAAAACAACCAATTCCAAGGACGAGTTATCAGGACCTTTTACCATCATCCTATTTATGTAAGCAGATTCGATATTCACCAGTTTATCGATGACCTGGCTGATGATGGTGTCAATCCCGGTATGTTTCCGCAGGATACTACGCAGATCACTGTATAGCGGATGATCCCGGTTGGCTGAAAACATTTTTTTGTTCTTCACCTCCCAGCTTATCAGCAAGCCGGCTGCTTCAAAACGGTTCAGTTCAATGCGGATGGCATTGGTCGACTCGCCAAGTTCCTCCTCCAACCCACGCAGGTACGAGGAGGCATCAGGGTTGATAAAAAACCTGAGCAGCAGTTTAACCCTTGTTTTATTGGTGATTAAAGTGTCGAGCAAAATTTCTGAAAATTTAAGAAAACCGGCTCCCGGTAAATGATGGGATAAATACATCGGTTTTGATCCGATTTTTCCTGTTTATCGGCACAGCTTCGCCCTTTCGGTCACAGGAACCATACTCCAATTCAATTGAAAAAAAACGGTGTTACTGCTTCGGAAAAACAAGCAGTAACTACCGTATGCTTATTTTATCAACATGCTCTGGCCGGAAACAACATCGATCAACAGGGGCGAAATGGTAAATGAAATTACCTGTTGCAGCTGATCCAGCCTGAGGATGACCTTTTTCTTGTTTGCTATGGTAACCAGTTCCCCGGTAAGTCCCATCAATGGCCCGCCGTTAATCCTGACCCGGGTTCCGGGCCGAAAGGTGTCGGGTAACGATTTGGTTTCAACCATCGAGCTGGTAATTGATTTCAGGATGTCGATTTGTTTTTCGGGAATTGTCGCAGGCCTTCCCGAAAACCAGACATACCGCACTGCCCCTGGGGTATTCAGAACTTCATAATAATCAGGTGATTCTACTTTCACAAAGCAGTATGACCGGATAAGAGGCTCTTCGACAACCTTTTTCCTGTCGCTCCATTGCCTGACTACCTTATGCAGGGGCACATAGGCTTCGATCCCCTTTGCCGACAACAACTCCATCAGGCGTTTTTCAAAACGGGACCGGGTGTAAACTGCATACCACAGCGAATCCTGAAGCTTAACTTCCGAAAAATGGTCACCGGGTATGCTCTCTGCCATAAATAGTCATTTCGCCGGAATCGCCCTTCCCTGCTGCAAAAGGCGCTGTTGGGAAGGTTAATCCGGCTATCCCTGAAATTGAGTAGCAAAGATACTCATAATTTTTTACTGCCACAAAATATTTCGCAGAATTCATAGAAAATTAATGTTAAGGTTAAAACCTAACATACTGGTTTTGAGTGTTAATATGAGTAAAGGTACACAATAACAATAACATAGCAAATGGCGGTGTAAACGGCAAATGGTAAAGACATGCGGGGGTATTACTGGGACTTCTGTTGTTATGGCTTTTCAGCAAATTTCAAAATTTTTGCAGGAACTCCGGCAACCGTCACAAAGTCACCATATGACCTGGTAACAACAGCCCCGGCCCCCACGATGCTGTGGTTGCCGATTTTCTTCTCCGGTAGGATGGTCGAATTGGCTCCGATGTAACACAATGACCCTATCGTTATTCTGCCGAGAATCACCGCATTCGGGGCGACGGTCGTATAGGATCCGATCACCGAGTCATGCATGATATTGCAGGAGGTATTGAGTTTGACAAAATCGGAAATCACTGCATTAGCCGAAACATTTACACCGGTCTGGATTACCACGCCATTTCCGATCGAGGCATATTTTGAAATCGTAGCCCCGGGGGAGATCAGGCTGATAAACGGGTAGCCGTATTTCTGGTATTCAAGGATCAGCTTTTTCCGTAATCCAGGGTCGTCAGGCGTAATCAATACCGGTATTTTATTGAATTTTTCCGGTTGGTTAAACGCTGTATTATCGGTGCCAAGGATCTCATACCCCATGAATCCGGCAGTGAGGGTGTTGTCAAAAATTCCTCTGATTTTATAGTTACATGCCTCACATAACTCAACGATCTCGGAAAACGCACCCACCAAAAGAATCTCTTTCATCGGCATAACAGGTGTAATTTTTTATTGAACCTAATGTTGGTCGTGCAAAAATGAAGTTCCCACACAGCAGCAAATCAATGAGAAACGGAGAACAGAGCGGGTACTGGCCCTTTGACCAGATTTTTCATAAACTTTTCATACATGCGACCTGCCTGTATAAGGGCAATTCCTGCCATTGGCTGTCTCCACTAAAAGATGGCAGGTACTTCACCTTTTACGACCTCACAGAGCAAAGATAATCCTATTTTTTTTCCGGGCTTAAACATTTTACCTGGAAAAGTATTGGTCCCGGATGATGGAATCGGCATAACCTGTTGACAATGAATTGGAATTCGCGGTTTAATGCGCATGGTTGCCGTGGTTAAACCAGGGTGACTGATCATAAAGGGCCTGTTTTTATAGCGAAGAGTGGTTGCTGAATGGAGTTCCATGCAGGGATGCCT
>CAIYQH010000042.1 GCA_903928285.1 uncultured Bacteroidales bacterium | reverse complement strand
TTGATGTCGCGCGCCGATCTGAATGTTTCTTCCGGCTTCTTCGCCCTGCCGCTGATGATCAGGGGTGCAGGACTTGCCTGCCTGATGGTGCCGCTGAATGCCATGGCTGTTGCGGGATTGCAGTCAAGGGATATTCCCCAGGGGGTAGCCCTGAACAATATGATGCGCCAGCTTGGAGGATCCTTCGGAATTGCCATCATCAACAACTATATTGCCCATCGGGTGGCTGTTCACAGGATCGACCTGATCAGCAATATTTATAGCGGTGGATATCAGTTTACCGAGCGTTATAACCAGATTTACCAGGGACTGCAGGCAAAACTCCCGGTTGCGGCCAATCTGCAGCAACAAACTTACAAGCTGATTGAACTTTCGGTGATGAAGCAAACCTATATGCTGAGTTATCTCGACGCATTCCTTTATGCCACCCTCTTTATTCTCATTGCCTTTCCCCTGATCTTCTTTACCCGTAACCGACGGATAGGCGCGGAGGTTAAAATGACAGGAGAAGCACATTAATTACAAACTGCAAATCACGGATTACAAATTGAATCTTATGAGGGCCTTTGTTTTATTAACCGGATTTTTATTTTTTCAGATTGTGTTGCCGGCACAGGAGATTGCTGTGCCTGCCTCCCTGAAACATCTTGTTGAACAGTCGTTCCAGAAATATCCCCGGGTGGAGGAAATGAATGAAATTGTCAGGATGAGCGAGGTGAAGGTCAATCTGGGGAAAGCAGGATATCTCCCGATTGCCAGCGGTGATTTATCCTATCGCAGGCAATACCCCACACCGGCCATTCAGTTTCCGGCAGGACAGGGCCAGGTTGAGGAGATCAGGATTCAACCGGCCAACAATTACAATGCTTCCATCAACATTGCCCAGCCATTGGTTGACCTGAGAACGCCTGTGACCGTGAATAAGGCAAAGAGCGATCTGAAAACCTCCAGAGACAATCTTGAGAGCTTTAAAATCCAGCTTGCTTACCAGGTGTCCCAAATCTACTATTCCATCATTTTTCTGAATAAAAGTCTGTATGTCCAGAATGAACAGATCAACCTGTTGCAATCCACGTTGAAACAGATCGGTGTAAAGGTGAAAAACGGTGATGCACTCACCTATGACCTGGTTTCGACGCAGGTAAAATACACCAATGCTGAAAATTTTCAAACCGATCTGACGACCCAACTGAATAAGCAATACAACATGCTTAACATGCTGACGGGGAATTCCGGCACTGCATACCTGGATGATACCATCGTTGATCAAACCACCTTTCGAATAGCAACCGATTCGCTTTTCACCCTGGCTTTCCGAAACAATCCCGAAATCATCATTGCCGATGATAAAATCAAATCGGCGGCATGGGACATTGTTTCGGCCAACCGAAACCGTTTGCCAACCCTGAATCTCCTGGCAGGGCTGGGCTATAAAAACGGATTCATGCCTAACATCGACGCCGTGACCTTTAACTACTCCGTGGGTGTTGGCGTAGCCATCCCGATTCTTTCCGCTTCCCGCCCCGGATTGCAAAAAAAAATGGCCACCATCAGCCTCAATGCCTCGAAGCTGTCACTTGAATCTCAAAAAGCCGGCCTGAACAAAGATCTGCTGAACGCGCTGGATGATATTCAGAAAAATCAGAAAAAACTGAGCAGCACCGATACCCTTATCAGACAGGCACAACTTGCACTGGATCTTG
>CAIYQH010000041.1 GCA_903928285.1 uncultured Bacteroidales bacterium | reverse complement strand
CGGATGATAGCTCCCTTTCGTTTTGTCTTGCCGAGTCGTTGTGTAATGGATATAACCTTGACGACATTGCCTCTAAATTTATTAAATGGTTGGAAGAAGGTTATTGGACATCACATGATGAGGTTTTTGACATTGGCAATACTACCCGTAATGCAATCAACAATCTGAAAAATGGGTGTGAACCCACTCTTGCCGGGGAAACAGGCGATTACTCAAATGGAAATGGATCATTAATGAGGATATTGCCACTCTTGCCCCATATTATTCATCTTGGTTTTGACGAAAGATATCAAATAATAAATGACGTTTCTTCCATTACTCACCGCCACCCACGCTCAATTTTAGGGTGTATCATATTTCTGGAATATGCTTTAAATCTTCTCAACGAAGATCCACTTTTAAGTTTACAGAAATTAAGTTTGGATTTCCAAAACCATCTTGAAAACTATCCTGAAATTGAAAAGGAGTTGCACCATTATCACAGATTATTGGATGGTTTGAAAAATCGGGAATACGATGCCTTAAAAATATCCGATCCTAAAGCATATCAAAAGATTAATTTCATGGAAGCATCTATGCCTTCAATTGCAAAGGCAAGTGTTGACACTATTCGATCCGGTGGTTATGTTGTCGATACCCTTGTGGCCAGCATCTGGTGCCTGATTAATTCTGCCAATTATAAAGAGGCAGTTTTGCTCGCTGTAAATCTGGGCGACGATACAGATACTACAGGGGCCATTACAGGAGGTTTGGCAGCCCTTTATTATGGATATGAATCTATCCCTGAAAATTGGGTAAGCCAACTGGCCAGAAAGGATGATATTGAGAAGTTATCAATAAGATTGAACGAAAAATCGGTGGGGCTGTTTTAAAAGCTTTATTTGGGAAACGGAAATGAAGCCGTTCTGATTGTACTATTACCTATTCATTGACAATCTCCTGAATAAATCAATGCCCTAAATAGTAAGTCAAACATACAGATTAGCGAATTAAAAAATTTCTATATTTGTACACTTTTTTAAAGGGAGTTTTTTTAACGCTATGAGTAACAAATTCAGGGAGTACAAGGAGTTTGACCTTTCCCAAATAAATAAGGATGTTCTCAAAATCTGGGAAGAAAACGACACGTTTCATCAGTCGATATCGACACGTGTTGGAGGGCCAACCTTTGTTTTCTACGAAGGACCACCTTCTGCGAATGGCTTACCGGGCATCCACCACGTAGTTTCAAGAGCGATCAAAGATATTTTCTGCCGCTACAAAACACAACAGGGATTCCTGGTGAAACGCAAAGCAGGATGGGATACGCATGGGCTTCCTGTGGAATTGGCTGTAGAAAAGTTATTGGGCATTACCAAAGAGAATATCGGCAAAACCATTTCGGTTGCCGATTACAACAATGCATGCCGGAAAGAGGTGATGAAATATACCAAACAATGGGAAGACCTCACCAGGCAGATGGGCTATTGGGTCAATATGGACGATCCGTATGTCACTTATGATAGCCGT
>CAIYQH010000040.1 GCA_903928285.1 uncultured Bacteroidales bacterium | reverse complement strand
TGATATACCATGACTTTGCAAAATGATAATCAAACTGGATGCTCAGGGCCGATGGTAGCCACAGTTTAAAGGAAGTGCCCTTGTAAGCTGAGGTTTTATCTCCGTAAAATTTATAGCTGAGTGTGTCGAGAAGCCCGCCAATGGTGTGAAAAGGCATATGGGTCACATTCTCCCAATAAGAACTGCGGTTGATGATTGACATCTCTGCAGCATTATTGGTGAACTTGACACGCCCTATGTCAATTAAACCAAATCCGATACGGTAAATGTAATCCTCGTAAGGCTGCGCGCACAGGGTTTTGAAATATGGCTCCTGGTGGTAACGCGACAGACGCTGGTAGGTAATTCCGAAATCAAAGCCGAAACCGCCACCCTTGGCAAGCGGGTTCAAATTTGCCGTATTGGCATCGAAATTCACAGGCAGGGCCATCCCCATATCGGCATCAAGGTTCTTAACATTGACCGTTGAGTCATTATAAACTGTATAATTGATCTTACGGACATTGGCATACATCCCTGAAATCGCGATAAGCCGTTTCACGGTCACCCCTGCCGACCAAACATCAAAGCCCCTGGCAAAAAATGTATAGGCATAACTGAGGCCTATCTCGCCCCAAACCATTGCAGTGGCGCGGAATGGCCTGTTATCGATATAGTTGATGTTCTGCTGCGGATGATAATTCAACCCCAGGTAACTGAAATTCACCACATCATAGGGAACATTATTCATGGCTACTACCGATCTGACACAGGTTGACAGACCAAATGCATGACGGCCCCAGATCAGCATGGCGCCTGGCCCGTTGATTCGCAGGTTGATAAAGGCGCTTTTGTCATAGGTATTCTTATAGGCATAGAAAACTCGCTGCTCGGTGCCGTATCCTTCTGAATGAACCGGGTACTTGTACCCTGCCTTGAAAAAATTGGTGAAGCGATAATCCGACTTGTCCATATAGAGGGCATTGTTCTCAACGAATGCATCGAGACCTATCAGGTTGATATCCAGATAGGTCTTTGATTGAAGCATCGAACTCGGATTGACCTCTATACCGGTTATTCCGGCATAATTTCCAAGGGTGGAGCCCAGCATATCCTGGGCCGAAGAGGAGACTGACATCAGCAGGATGAAAGTCAAAACCATATGAAGTCGAACAGAATGCATACAACGGTATTTTGGCATAATTTTTGACAACCTAGTTCAAACGATTTGAGTACCGTTATATTTCATATTGCTAATTTAGTTCACAATTTCAAAAAAACAAATTATGTCAACAATCGCATTAAAAGGAAACCCCATACACACCATTGGCAGCCTTCCCGCAGTCGGGAGCATGGCGCCTGACTTTCTATTAACCAAGACCGATCTTTCCGACATTTCGTTGTCTGCATTCCAGGGAAAAAAAATAATCCTGAATATTTTCCCCAGTCTTGATACGGCCGTTTGCGCCACCTCCGTCAGGAAATTCAACGTTGAAGCGGCAAAGCATACCGATGCTGTGGTATTATGCGTCTCCAGGGACCTTCCCTTTGCGCATGCCCGTTTTTGCACAACTGAAGGTCTATCCGATGTCATCCCGGCATCAGAATTGAGGAACAGCAACTTTGGCAGCGATTATGGCGTGCTGATCACTGACGGTCCGCTTGCCGGCCTTTTATCCCGCGCAGTGGTCGTAATCGGCAAAGATGGCAGTGTGGTTTATAACGAACAGGTAGCCGACATCGTAGAGGAACCCGATTATAATGCTGCCCTTGCATCACTGAAATAGTGTTACAAAAAAAAGTGTAACTTTGCACTCCCTTTTCGGGGAGAGATCCTGTATGCGGGTGTGGCGTAATTGGTAGCCGCGCAAGACTTAGGATCTTGTGCCTTCGGGCGTGGGGGTTCGAGTCCCTTCATC
>CAIYQH010000039.1 GCA_903928285.1 uncultured Bacteroidales bacterium | reverse complement strand
GGAAAAAAAGGCAAATCAGTTATCCAGGTTTGGGAAACAGGCCAATGAAGAGGTTCTATCTGCCGCTGAAATATATGAGAGGGCCGGTATTTACGCCGAATTCGGAAAAGTAATCTGTATCTCCACAGGGATATTCCGACACGGAGAACTCACCATCAAATCATTCCGGGGTGATGAAGAAAAACTGGTACTTCAGTCATTCTGCGAAATGCTTTACAGATCCGCTGAGAAACAAATCAACCGTTTGTGTGCCCACAATGGAAAAGAGTTCGACTTTCCCTATCTGATCAGGCGAATGTTAATCCATGGACTGAAAATCCCTGCCATTCTTGATCTTTCCGAAAAAAAGCCATGGGAGGTTAATCACCTGGATACTATGGAATTATGGAAGTTCGGCGACTATAAAAACTACACTTCCCTGGAGTTGCTGGCGGCTGTTTTCGGCATTCCCACGCCAAAGGATGACATCCGGGGCAGTGATGTTGCACGCGTTTACTGGCAGGAGCATGACCTGCAGCGAATCGTCACCTATTGCCAGAAGGATGTCATCACCATTGTGAACCTTTTTCTACGGTTTAAAGGGCAACCCATGGTCGTAAGCGAATCTGTCAGGGTGGTTGGATGAGCCATTATTCTGCAATTTCGAATTTTCCTCAACCCCCATTCAATTTTTCACCTGATTTTGCCGTTCTAAGAAGATGGAAATAAATCGTTTCAATATCAGGGTTTACGGGTTTCTCCTTGACGGCAACAAGGTTCTCGTGACCGATGAGTTCAGGCTTGGGATTTACATGACCAAATTTCCAGGAGGCGGGCTGCAATTCGGCGAGGGGGCAGTGGACTGCCTTAAGCGTGAATTTATGGAAGAACTGCACCTCCCTGTTGAGATCCTGTCGCACTTCTATACGACTGAATTCTACCAACCAACAACCCTGCTCCCTTCCGACATGCAGCTTATTAACATTTACTACCTTGTGAAGGCTGAAAAACCCTACCCGTTTAAAGTCACTATGCAACTCAATGACATCCCGGCTGTTGATGAAGCACAAAGCTTCCGGTGGGTTGCAATCAGCGACCTGCATCCTGATGATTTCACCTTCCCGATTGACCAATATGTCGTTGTGAAGTTAAAACAATGGTACGCCCAAAACGTAATAACATGAAACAAATGAAAATAAGAAAATTTTCACAGTTAATTCCTGTTTTGTTTTTCCTTGCTGCCTGTCATCACCCTGTCAGCAACGAGGTAACTGTTACAGGCAGCCTGGTCAATGGTTCCGGGATGAAAATGATCCTCCAGGAGATGGGCACAAAGGAGGTCCGTGCGGTTGATTCGATAATAATCGGCCCCGAAGGGAAGTTCGCATTCAAACCCGTCGTCAGTGAGCCAGGGTTCTGGTTGTTGAAGGCGCCGACCGGCAAAATCCTAGTGATGGCAATGGAGGCCGGCGACCAGATCGACCTAACAGGCAGCGCTGTTGATTTTCCTGATAATATTGTCCTGAAAGGACCGAAGGGGGCGATGTTGCTGAATGATTTTTTCAGGTCAACCCGAAAAAACGAACGCCGGGTTGACTCTCTCGAAGGATTACTCATCGACCGGCAGGACAGTGCCGGTTATTATGAACTTACCCGGAGCATCGACTCTGCCTTTCACAGGATATGGGATCAGCAACGGTTGCTTGAGACAACCTTTATCAGGCAAAACCCGGGATCACTAACCTCGCTGATTGTACTGAATTATGCCTTCGGGATGAGTCCGGTGCTGAGTCCCGAGGAAGATTTAGCCTGTTACAAGTCCCTGGATTCAACCCTTAGCCTAAAATATCCGGGAAACAATCATGTACAATATCATCACCAGCGGGTGACGGAATTTATAAGGAAACCACCTGCACAGAAATAAGTGTTGAATAACAATTAGTTGGAAAATTCTTTTAGTTCAAGCCTTTCACCGTCGAAAACAGCATAGGTGAAGTAGGTAATCCAGTCGCCCAGTACCACCTGCCTGGCATTATCGGTAAGGGCCAGGTCAAGCGGGTAATGGTAATGGCCGAAAATAAGGTAATTCAGATCGGGATGTTTGTTCAGCAATTCTGTTGAATGCACGGTAATCCGCTCGCGGATCAGCTTCCGCGTAATATCCGTAACCCTCTTCTCCTTTTCAACATTGGCCTTGCGGCTCCTGCGCGACCAGAACAGCGCCATCCTGATACCCAGGTCAGGATGCAACTGGCGGAAAAGCCACTGGTTAAAGCGGTTTGCAAAGACTTTTTTTATGAATTTATAACCATGGTCACCCGGGCCAAGCCCATCGCCATGGGCCAGGTAGAAGTTTTTTCCGTTAAACTGGCGGAATTCGGGATCGCGGTGAAGGATGACATTCAGCTCTTTGGTAAGGTAATCAAAGGCCCACATGTCGTGATTTCCGCGGAACAGGTGAACCGGGATACCCGAATCGGTGATTTCAGCCAGTTTCCCCAGGAGCCGGGCATAACCACGCGGTATGGCAGTTTTATATTCAAACCAGAAGTCAAAGAGGTCGCCCATCAGGAAGATCTCGGAGGCATCGGCCCGGGCCATTTCAAGCCAGGCTACAAGTTTCCTCTCCCTCACCAGGCTGCTGTCATGATCAGGGATCCCAAGATGGAAATCAGAAGCAAAATAGATTTTTTGACGCATGGATGAATTTTGAGGCAATTTACAAAAAAAAGCAGCAGGCCCTCCAATCGGGTCTGCTGCTCTTTTACCTTACGGTTTCATCCCTGATTACTCAGGATGGATTGCTTCTACAGGGCAAACATCGGCACAAGCGCCACAATCGGTGCAAGCTTCAGGATCGATTTTGTAGATATCACCTTCAGAAATAGCTTCCACAGGACATTCATCGATGCAGGTTCCGCAAGCAGTGCAATCATCATTGATTTTATAAGCCATGACTTATTGAGTTTATGTCCCATTTTTCACAGGACGAGTTAATAAAGCGAATTTCATGGCAAAGATAAATATTTTATTGAAAACCAGAAAAATGATTTATCCACACTGTGATGGTGAAAGTCCCTGTGGTCTTGTT
>CAIYQH010000038.1 GCA_903928285.1 uncultured Bacteroidales bacterium | reverse complement strand
CACCAAGCCTTAGCAAAGCAATGGCCATGTCCCGCCCTGCTTCAATGTTTTCATTCAGTACATTGAATATCTCCCCTGCGATCTCAAGACTCCGGTGGTAGAAATCTGCCGCCATTACAAACTCTTTCATGCTCAGAGACAGATCTCCTTCATGTTGATACAGCGTGCCGAGTTCACTCCGTAGTTCCATGTTACCCATGTCTTCAGTGATCAGGTAACTGAGTAGTTCATTTGATTTAGAGTAGCTTTGCCGGGATTCTATAGTATCCCCGGCTTGCAAAGATAGGTTCCCGATTCGCATATAACTTTCGGATAAAAGCCGTCCTGCTTCCGCATTCCTGTGATCTTTCAAATATATTTCCTTTCTGATCCCCAGAGCTTCCCGGTAACACGCATCTGCCTCAGGGTAATTACCTGTTCCAAGGTAGATGTCCCCCAGTTTGTTAAGGCTTTTGGAAAAGTTGAGCGTATTAATGGTGTTGTCAAGATTTGCATGATACAACTTTCTCCTTATCTCCAAAGCTTCCCGGCAATAATATATCGCGTCAGCCGGATTCCCCCTTGCGAGACAAAGTGATCCTATCCGTTCGTTAATAAGTGAAAAAACATTGGATTTATTCTGGTCTTTCCAGTCGGATTTATAAAACATTTGAAACGTTTCCCTGGCCAGGAGCTGAAGTTCCATAGCCAGGTTGGTGTTCCCTCTCAACAGCCATGCATCACTTGTTTTTTCATAACAGATGGAGAGGTTCTTTGCCTTTTCCGCATTCCCGGGATCTTTTTGAGCAAGGGATTGCCGGATCAAGGTCGCCGTGTTGTAACGCGAAAAAGCCATGGTTAAATTCCCTGTGTATATTTCCATATCGGCCATCTTTAACAGGCACATGGAATAATCAAAACCTTTATCGCAATCAGCCTGATCAATATTATAAACGGATTCACTGACTGAAATGGCCTGGTTAAAAACGATGGCCGCATTTTCTTTTTCATTCAGCCTGACATAGAGATCGCCAAGGGCATTCCATCCTGTGAGTAAATCTCTGGCCTCATGTTCCCCGGGTGAAGCTTTTTGAAAGGCCTTCCAGCAGATTTCCACATCTTGTTTTAAGTATGAAACTGCGTCGGAACTATTGCCTGACAACGCCGATACTTCACCTGATTTACTGAAAGTGATGGCCAGTGACCGTAAAAACCCAGGATTGCCGGGACTTGTCTCCAGGATATTTTGATAGATTCTTGAACTCCAGCGATAGAGAATGAGCGAAAGTGGCAGAGCTCCTGTAATTTTCATAGAATCACCTTTTATCACCAGGTATTCAGCGAGACTTTCACTGGAGGATAAATGACACAGGTTGTCGAATACCGTTATAAAATGGCCGAATTCAACCGGGGATTCGGATTCGTTTTTTATATAATAGATGAGATGATCCGGAATTCGTTGATAAAATACCTGCTGATCGGGGGAAAGGGAAAAAACCGAATTCAGTAATCCGCTTATTTTAATTAAATTTTCAGAGATACCCGACTTAATAACATAGACTCCCAAGTCCCAAAAGCAGTTCAGTGAATCCCTTTCACCAGGAAAATCCTGCGATGTTAAACGTGTATAAATATCCAGGCCATACTGGGTGAAGGTGTTAAAAATGGTGATTTCGGTTTCAGGGTTGTATAGGTAATGTTCTCTGACCGATTTGCCTAGTTGGGAATGAAAAAATGCCAGGTTTCCTTCCCTGTCGTCACCCAGTGTTCTAAGATAGGGTCTTAAACCCCAGAAAACATTCAACCAGGTTAGTTTCGGAATTTTTTTCCCGGCAAGATCGCCAAGTTCCATTAATTCATGTTCCTGCAACCCTGCCCGGGAACATTCGATAAAGGATAAGGAAATCCTGACAACCTGTAGGTCGTTTTCATGTTCAAGCCTTGATAAAACGGCACCAAAAAGACCATCAACGT
>CAIYQH010000037.1 GCA_903928285.1 uncultured Bacteroidales bacterium | reverse complement strand
TGAGACTTCTGTTTATCTATAACAACTCGTTTCGTTTCAAATGAAATATCTTGTTTGCAGCCCACCATCTTGATTACAGCAAGCTTCACTTATATTAACCGAAAATTTCTTTTCGGTCGTTTAGTGTGCGTCTGGGCGCACCTAATCCTTTACGCAACGCACCGAATGACCGCTGTATTCATGACCGTTGTAATTGTAAATGGCACTATTGGAGGATTGTAATCCAAAAATTGTGATCGATGTGCTGGCCCACCATTCGGCAACCATGCCAAAATCCTGGAAAAAGGCTGTGTAGCTGAGGTATCCGCTCGGAAGAGCAGTAAAACCACTTTCGTTGGTAGTTCCTGATATCGGACTTGTCCAGTGGGCTGTACCCTGCTCCTTGAGGGGATTGCCGGCAACCACATCACCTCCCAGATTGGTTATCAGCAGTTCCCACTCGTTTACAGATGGAATATGCCACCCGGCAGGGGCAATATTTCTGCTTTCGGTAACTGCATACCAGTTATAGAGCCTGCCATTTGTGGCCAGACTGTCGACATTTTTTGTGTAGTTGAAGCTGCAATAGGCTCCGGTAGTTAAGGTAACCCATTTCGAATAGTCATTTACCATCGCAACCGCTTCGCCATTGCGGTAATGGGAAGTACGTAAATTCTGGGCCATCCATGTTTGTGTGCCAATGGTGATGGTTTTATAAGTATTTCCCTCAACATCCGTCAGTGTACCATAGCTTTTCCCGGAATTAAACTGGGCGATACAGACCCCTCCAGTCGGGATTAATGGATTGACAGTTGCGGTGGTTTTTGTCGCCTCGGAGCTTTTCTTACAGCTTGTTACAAGCATTGATACGATTGCGGTTACTGCTAATAAGCAGTATAAGAATTTGGCCATGGTTTTCAAAATTTAGTTGGATTTGTGTGATTATTCATGTTTCCACTTTACCCGGGTTGTTGGGTGGTTTCCCGGCTCCCACCTGCGAATGTCGAAGATGTCAGATGGAAGGGTTGAAACGGATTCGTCCTGGTTTTAGGTCTGCGGAGCCGATGTTGCTGCCTCAACAACTCCCTCCTGAATTTTCAACCAGCCCCAAAGGATCAGGATAAAGGCAATGAAAGAGAACACTGCCTTAATTGTCTCTCCCGCGAATGGCATCAGTCCGATAATGCTTCCGAAAATCATCAGGACCATGGCCATCAGTAGATAATTCACACCGGCAGCACCAATTGTTCCGATCGCGGTGGTTTTTTTAAACTGCACCAACCCGAATAATTGAGTTACAAATGCAGCGAGGTACAATAACCCGCCTATCATTGCTCCCAGGAAGGGAATGAGATGGAGCAGGAGCGACGTTATCCCGAGGATGGCAGAAATCTTCAACAGCCTGAGTCCGTTTTGACCAGGCTCATCCAGCACTGGTTTGAGCTGTCCAATGCCCGCAAAGTATATAATAAAACCAATAATTGCAGTGATGGTAGAGGTCCATCCGCTGCCGATATTATTGTACGTTGTCAGCACGTTTCCTGCCAGGATCAATGTTACCGAGGTGATAGCTTTTTGTTTCATGGGGTGGTCGGATTAAATTTTATTTTCAGCAAGGGATTCCATTCTTCTTAAAATACGTTGAATCGAAAGCAGGGTAAGAATCGTTCCCAGCAGGGCAACGGCAATAAATCCGCCGGCTATGACATACATTGACTTGTTCCGGAATTCACTCTTCTTCTCCTTATCCGAAAAATATTTTATTTCTGCCTGTGCCGCTCTCACGGCCGAGTCAGCAACAATTGCTGCCACCTGTGAATTATATTCCTCGTTAATGCGGACGATCTCATTGTTCCTCTTCTGATTTTTCCGGTTATAAACAGCATAAAATTTTCTCAATGCCTTGGCACGGTTTATACCCGGGATTTGCGGAAGGAGTTTGTTGAACTGCCCGGTTGCCTCTTTTTGAACCTCGAGATCGTTGTTGAAATAGCGGTAATATCCTTCAAACAGTCCCGAAAGTAATTGATAACGCAAACTGTCTGAAACCTGGCTGCAAGTTCGGGCTGCAAAGGGGATAAATTCAAATGCCGATTTGTGATTGGTGACCGAAAAGCCAACAAGGTCTTTGGCTGCGTCGGTCGATCCCGAAAAGGTTTTAAGGTTTGAAGCAATCAATGTAAACACCGTGTCAAGCAGATGCAGATCAGCAAAACGTTCATTCGTGTTGTTCATAATAAAATAGAGAACGCTGTAGCTCTTTGCCGAAGGAATCTGTTTCAGAATCTTCAAATAGGAATCAAGCGCTTCTTTTTTCTGGGAATAGGTTTTTGCATGAAGCGGCAGGTAAGACCGTTCAAGTTGTTGTTCAACATCCTCCCCCTGCGGATTCCATCTCTTATAATTCGGATCTGCAGGATGCATCTGCCAGGCCAATTCCCCATATGGATAGGACCAGAACCCTGGTTGCCACTGATCCTTAGGGATGATCCTTTTCAACTCCGACAGCGACACATCATAAGCAGGTTTCCCCGGGTCATTTTCAACCTCGGCTCTTTGCTGCAGGACGGGAGGGGGAGCCTGCTGATACACGGGAACAGGAACTGCCTTTTCATCGTTCATTGCCAGGTCGGCCAATGAAATTTTCTCCACTGCGGGATAGGTGGCCTTGACAGGGTATGCAGCCGCCTTGACCTTCTCCTTGCCCGGCGGAATTACCGACCACGCCAATACCAGGATTCCGATAACTGCGGCGATGGTGATGAGGCCTATGAGGAAATGCCAGAAGGCTGTTGATACCCTGAATACATACCGGTCTTCAACTTTGGTAAAATAATTTGTTTTCATGTTCTCGTTTTTATCGGTTAGAATAAATTTTGACTTTTTTATCATTACTGTTAAATCGATGGAAAATATCTTCGTTGCCGGAATCGACCTTGCAAACTGCGGTGCCGGGGTTCACTTCCGTTACAATAAGCTTTGCCTTTACTATCCCGTTTGTCCACGAATCCTGGGTCAGCATGTAAAAATTCAGCCCTTCATAGACGCCGGAATCCGAACCGGCCGATATGACTACTTTCTTAACTTTCGTATCCCCGCTGATTTTGGTTAATTCGGTTATATAGGTGTGAATGGGAAAGAAATGATAAACTGCATACTGACTGTTCGCTTGTTTTACCGTATACTGGATCGCTTCCTCTGCAGACTGGCTTATGTGTACAAACAGATCACCAAAATCAGGCGTTGCAAAGGAGGTGTTCCCGTTGTAAAGTAAGTTGCCTGTTGCATCTGATAAAGTCAGCTTGTAATGGCAGGTTGCCTTATATCCGGTTCTTACACAATCATAATATTTTAGATTTTTATCAACACACTTACTGTTGTAATTGACAGCCTGGCTTGTCGTGCTGATATCAGATACGGTAAAGAAATAGGAAAGATATTGATTCCCGAATTCATGCAGATTGCCTTTGGTAATCTTTTTAAAGCGGTTGTTCATACAGGTTACAATGGCATCGGTTATGGTGTTTTTATAGGAATCGTTGGAAGAGCCATCGTCGATGGTCAGCTTTATAAATGAGGTGTCATGGTCTGCTCCGGAAAGGCAATAGAACAGCAATAGATTAGATGACGGGACGTTATTTGAAACAAGGTTGGCTTCGGTCTGAAGCGCCTTTTTTACAAGTTTGCCATTTTCGTACAACAGAAGGGTTTTTCCTCCCGATTCATCATAGGTATAGGTTACGCCATCAGGCTTGTTGTTCCTGTAATTCGAGAGGGTTTTTGGTGCACCGTTTTCATACCATTCGCTGAATTTTCCTTCATAAAGGCCTCCCGTTTCAGTCACCTCCGACTGCTTTTGGCCGTTTGGCCACCACGACACATAAAGTCCGTCAATTTCCCCCTTCTCATTGCATCGTCCTTCATCTTTTTTCATCCCGTTAGGGTGAAAGCCAACAAAATGCCTGTCGCTGTAAGTCTCCTTTGATAAAAACCCTTTGGCAAAGGCTACGGTGTATTCCACCCCCTTCTCATCTGTAAATTTATAATCGCCATCGGATACTTTACCCTCCCTGTAGGTTAATTCACATCTTTGAATGCCATTGGGATTCCACTCCGTTTTTTTCAGGGTAATTCCCAGCATATAGGATTCCTCTTTGCTCTTTTGCCCGTTTTCATACCATTCGGTGCACAGCCCGTCAGGTAATCCGTCAACAGCAGAGTATTCGGACTTCTTATTGCCATTTCTGTAAAATCGGATCTGCTTTCCGTTTCTGAGGCCCATCTTGTAATTCTCCGTAGATTCAACCTTGAAATTCGGATACCATTTTTTTATGATTCCGTTTCGCTGCCCTTCACGAAAATGACCATCGTATAGCAATTTAGTCCTGTCGAATTTCGAGCCGGGATAATCGATAACTTCCCCGGTATAAGGACTCCGACCGTTAAAACACATCGAATCGCTGATCCAGCGCAAATCACTTTTCTTCTTCACATCTTCAACCTGGGCCTTTATACAGGAGGCTGCGAAGAGGAAAACACAGATTAAAAGGAATTTTGCTTTCATAAATATCTTATTTGCATGGGTCATTGATGGCCTTCGCGTCAAATTTTGGATGTAAAGTCAGATTCCCCTCAGCCACTGGCATTTTTGGATTTAACACCATGGTTTGTATGCCATCCGTACGCGGTGCCTTCTTCCATGAATTGATTAATTGAATGGATTGATTAATAGTCCATGGAAAATTGAGGTTATACCAATCCGTAAAATTAGTTGGGGCCTCCTGGTAATAGGCATAAACCTCCGTATTGTAATGTGCAGGATAATATCCCGTGCGATAATTTACATAATCATTGGGTATCAGGATGTAATCGACGGTCTCATCGGATAATCCGGGGTTAACTTTTATAGGAGTCAGATTGTGGGGGCCTTCGTTCTTCATAAACAAGAAAAAATAGTCGGTTGAAGAGACAAGATTATGGGCAACACTTCCTCCAGGAAGGCTGATCAGGTAATTCCAGTCCAATTCCACCCCAATCTGGGTGCCGGTAGTCGTTACTCCGTAAGTATAAGCAGTATACGTAACTGAAGATCCCTGTACCGCATAATAGGTAACACTGCTGCCGGGATAAATGATTTGAGTATTGCCATTCAGTGTAACATAGATATTGGTAAAGATCGGGTTGTTGAAGGTGACATCGGTACCCGGGCAGGATAGAGGATATTTACACTTTTGGTTGATGAATTTATACCGCCGGGTCCCGTGGCGGTTAATTGAACGAGATAATTACCGCCTGCAGTAAAGGTGTGCTGAGGGTTTTGCGCCGATGCAGTTACCCCGTCGCCAAAATTCCAGCTGTAGGATGTTGCGTTGGTTGAATAATTTGTGAAAGTGACCAGGCAGGGAGCCGGATTGTTGTCGCCGCTAAAGGTGAAGTTTGCTATTGGGGCGGAATAGGGAACGGACAAACTTTTATAACTGATATTTGACCCGCCCGAGCCCGTGGCGGTGAGCGATACCGTGTAGGTCCCTCCTGAAGTGTAGGTGTGCTGCGGATTTTGAACTGCTGAACCAGTAGAATTATCTCCAAAGTTCCAGCTGTAGGAGGTTGCATTGGCCGATAGATTGGTAAAGGTCACCAGGCACGGCGACGGATTGTTATTTCCCGTGAAGGTGAAATTTGCAACAGGAACCGGGTATTGAACCGCCACGGTGTTTGTGGCTGTAGTAGTACCCCCGCCACCTGTGGCCGTAAGCACAACAATGAAGTACCCTCCGTTTGTATAGGTGTGTTGCGGGTTTTGTTCCGTCGACACCGTTGAATTATCTCCGAAGTTCCAGCTGTAAGAAGTTGCATTGGTCGATGAGTTTGTAAAGGTAACCAGGCAGGGTGCCGGGTTGTTATTCCCGGAAAAGGTGAAATGTGCTCCCGGAAACGGGGTCTTCACCGTGACAATTTTATTGGCAGAATTAGATCCACCCTCTCCCCTGGCAACCAGTATTACATTGTAGGTGCCTCCTGCAGTGAAAATATGCTGCGGGTTCTGTTCGGTTGCCGCCGGCGAACCATCCCCAAAATTCCAGCTGTAGGAGGTTGCGTTGGTCGACGTATTTGAAAAGGTCACTGTGCAGGGTGCCGGGTTGTTGTCGCCTGTGAAGGTGAATGTCGCAGTAGGCGGAGAAGATTTCGCTGCCTCTTTTTTGCAATTTGAAAGAAAAACTGTTGAAAAAACCAACATCAACAAGGCTAAAAGAATGCGTAAATTTTTCATGGCGTAAAATCTGAGGTTATTATTTATTGGTACAGGGTCATTCAAATGTTGGACAAGGCCCGAAACAAAAGTAACGGGCCTTGTCAGCTGCAGCAATACAGAATATGTGAAACGGACGGATCAGACATGAACCGTCTCTTTAAAGCTGGATAAGGTCAGCGGATCTTCACACGGCTGAGGAATTCCTCTTTATAATCGCGTGAAACGGCAAGTGTCTCATTGTTACTCAGCACAACCAAGCCGTCTTTCCCCTTGAAGTACGCTTTGACATGGTTGAGGTTTACCAGATAAGACTTATGGATCCTGCAAAAATTTGAACAGGCCAGGAGTTTTTCGCATTCTTTCAATAACGAGCTGATACACTCTTTTTTACCATCGGAGAAATAAACAAAAGTCTGGTTGCCGGCCCCCTGGAGGAAGATTATCTGGCTCTTTTCGACAAAGATAAAACCTGTCATGGTTGGCAGTGCAAACCGGCTGAGTGAGAGGGTGGAATCCTGGTAAACCGATAACAGAAGCTCCTTGCGTTTAGGATCTAATGACCGGGTTACCCGTTGTTTGTACTTTTCAACAGCCGCAATTAGTTCATCTTTGGATACCGGTTTTACCAGAAAATCTATTGCACTCGCTTTACAGGCCTGAATGGCATATTTATCATAGCCGGTTGTGACAATAAGTTCAAAATCGATTCTCTCCAGCTTTTTTAAAATTTCAAATCCATTTTCGTGGTTATTCAGTTCCACATCCAGAAATACCAGGTCGGGCAGCAATTTATTAATTGCCAAGATACTTGATTCAACAGTTTCACAAATACCGACGATGACCACTTCGCGGAAATTCCGCTCCAGCTGTTCCTTCAGGAACAGGGCAGGAGCCGTTTCATTTTCAACGATTAGGACGTTGATCATATGGTGATTGTTTTTATAATGGGATGCCCATCTGTACTATCATACCCTCTGTTACAGGAACAAGATTTAGATACCATTTGCTTTTTTTTTCTTTTGACAGGAGGGTCAGCCGGTCCCTGCAGATCTTAAGCCCGTATGATTTTCTTTTTTTTACCGGCGCCTCTATGGCTGGCAGTGCCCCGGAACAGGTGTTTTCAATAATGCACCGGAGCGTCATATTTTCGCGTGTAACCTGAATACTGATATCACCCCTCACCGGTCGGCCGGAAATGCCATATTTGATTGCATTTTCAACAATAGGCTGGAAAATTAAAGGGGGTACCTTTACCGCTTCCGTATCAATCGGCGGATCAATGGCGAGAGTATAGTTGAACCCGTTATTGACCCTGAAGGATTCCAGATCCATATAGTTTTTCAACATCGAAAACTCATCATCGAGCGAGATCGATTCCTGTTCTGAATTGATCAGTACATCCCTGATCAGGGTGCTGTATTTTTCAAGGTATTCTTCCGCAACATCAGGAGATTGCCTGATAAAGGACCGAATGGCAAGCAGGGAGTTGCTGATAAAATGAGGATTTACCTTGGAGCGCAGAAATTTCATCTCTGTTTTTTGAAACAGCAGGTCAGACTTTATTTTTCGCTGCCGGGTCAATAACAGGAATATGAAAGCGGCTAATAACAGGAGCATGGTAAATGCGGAAATCAAAATGATGCTTCGCGATTGCTGCAAAATTTTCTTTTCGTTATTCAGTTTGTCGTTGTTAAGCTGTAATATCTCGTTATCTTTCTTCTTGGTTTTGTATTTGATTACCATCTCTTCAAGGAGATGCGCGTTTTCAGTCCTGGTGATGGTATCATCCGCGGCAATAAAATATTTCAGATATTCGTATGCCTTTGCATCGTTACCGGTGTTATGAAAGATATCAGAAAGGGTCAGGGAGGAGGTTTTCAATGCCTGGTAATTTTTCAGGGTGTCGGCCAGGTGAAAAATTTTTGTCGCAATGGTTTCGGCCAGTTTGTATTTTTTTTGCTTCATCAGCACATTAGCCAGGTAGTTTCCCGATAATAAAATGCCCTCGCCGTCTTTGGTTTCAGAAAATTCCCGGTAGGCCATTTGCAGGTACTTCTCAGCCGGTATATAATCTGCCTTGTCGCTCAGTATCTGCCCTTTGATGCTGTAAGCGGCAGCAAGTCCGTGTTTGAACTGATTGCGCTCTCCCCTTTCAATGGCCAGGTCGGCATAATAACCGGCACTGTCCTTTTTATTCATATCGCGAAACAAATCGGAAATGCTTACCAGCAGGTTAACAGTCTTCATCTCGTTTTTTCCCTTGCCAAAGGCAACGATTCCCATTTTGAGATAATAAATGGCCTTTTCGTTGTTTTTCCTGACATTATAGGCCGAAGCGAGGGTGGAATAATTATCCCCGAGACGAAGATAATCCCTCTTCTTTTCATTGATTTTAATGGAATTCATCACGTATTCTATCACGATGGAATCGGAAATACCTCGGAATAACCTGATCGAAGCAATATTGTTATACAACATGACCATGCTTTCCGTATCCTTTAGCGCGATGGAGGTCTTTAATCCGGACTGGAAATACATTTCCGAAGAATCGTACTGTGCGTGATAATAGAGGTTGTTGCCTTTGTTTATATAGAGTTTGCATAAGGTTTTCTGATCATGGTATTTCTTTGCAATTCCTATTCCCAGATTAAGAATCACATTGGCCGAATCATATTTTGAAAAGGCGGTAAGGTCATTGCCCAGGGCAAGGCAAACTCCCATGATTTTTTTATCATCTCCCGATTTAAAACCCTCTTTCAAGGCCAGCCTGTCATAATGCAGGGCTTCGGCAATTTGCCCCTCAAAGGAACAGGCACAGGCGATATTTTTATAGGCGTCGACTATTAAGCCTGTTGACCGGATCTCTTTTGCAATGGTTAAAGCCATATCGGCGTACAGCCTGCATTTCACAGGATCATCGGACCAGTACTCTGAACTTATTTTCAGATACAGGGTGGCCCTGGTTGAATCATTTTTTCTCGGCTGGGCAAGGTTTGACAATGAATCAATCCGCAGATGGTTTTGAGGAAAGGCCAGCAGATGGAAAAGCGCCAGGGTGATAAGGATCAATCGTTTTAACATAAAATCAGGTGTTTCTCTTGGGGTTTAATTTTTTAAACAATTAATGCGTGAAATGCCTGCCCCTCACCCGGTTTTGGCCCCCTTGCATTAGCTGAAGCCAACGGGTACCTGATTAGAATACAAAAACGATGTCGGCGAGCCTCAATCCTAATGATATCAACCATAAATCTTCAATTTCCCCCCTTTGATCAGGTTTGGAATGGGTGGGAATCATTAACCGCTGACTTGGGATTTTCCATTGTTTTAGTAATGATTATTGTATTGTAATCATTGTATCTTTTCACAAAGATAGAAAACTAAAACAATATCCTGACAACGATCGAAAAAAATCCGTAATTAAAAACATCTAATCCGGGAATTCTGAGAATTGCCGGCATTGATGCGGCAACCTGCGCCTAAACTCTTCATCAATACTTTACCATGAAAAATCGGTCAGTCAACACAGAAAATGGATTTACGAGGTAGAATAGGAAGGCTGGAAACTGCAATTTATATAATTACCGGAAAAGCCCATCTTTTATCTCCAGCACCAGGTTTTTCAGAAAAATGACGGGTTTGCCGTTTTGTTTTGCCGGCTCCCATTTAGGCATCAGGAAAACCGCCCTTGGGAAAATGTCGGGGTTCAGCTTGTTTTTTGTCAGGTCAATAAAGGAGTGGCAGCAGGTGCGTCCATCCTCATAAATAATTACGCCGAGAATAATCCTGCCGTTTGCCTCTGCAGGGATTTTCTCTGATTGTTGGGAAAAATACCGGTTCAGCCAGGACGACAGGTCCAGGCTGTCAGCTTTCCAGGCGGGCTGGGCATCGGCGGTGACAAAAAACATATCGTATTTGCAGCCGTCAAAATTGACAGGTTTAACCTGGCTGAACAAAGCCGAACTGATCAGTATCAGCGCAATAATCAGGGTTTTTCTCATCGGATAATAGTTGTATTTATTCATGAAATTTTTCCCGCCGTTCAAGCATCCCGATGATCGATCTCATCCGCTGTTCCCTGAGTTTGGGCGTTTTGGCGGTCTGCAACCGCCAGGCAATGGAATATTTGTTGGTTTTGTTCAGCGATTCGAAGAAGACCAGGGTTTCGCTGTCTTTTTTCAACGCTTCAAGAAGGTCGACAGGGGGCGACATGTTGCCCGGTGAATCATAGGCAGTATCCCATCGGCCATCGGTTTTGGCCGCC
This sequence comes from uncultured Bacteroidales bacterium, assembly GCA_903928285.1. GTDB lineage: Bacteria > Bacteroidota > Bacteroidia > Bacteroidales > FEN-979 > CAIVAT01. The sequence goes on along the minus strand of CAIYQH010000037.1, from coordinate 13 downwards.
TCCACCGCCTTCA
>CAIYQH010000036.1 GCA_903928285.1 uncultured Bacteroidales bacterium | reverse complement strand
TAGAGACGCACGGCCGTGCGTCTCTACCACAACGAACACCAAAATCGATTTCGTCGTTTGTGGCGGGGTTCAAATCGGCCGCAACCACCAGGATAAACCAATATCGGAACACGCCAAAAAAAACGGTTTGGCAAACCCGTTTTCATGACCATATAATTCGGAACAATACCGAATATACGTTGATCATGGAATACATAAAAAACAACCCTGCAAAGTGGGCAAAGGATAAATGGCATAAATAAAGGCGAAATTATGGGTGATAACAGCCTGAGCGAACGGGAAACCCAAAACCGTGCCGTACCATCGTTTCAAAAACAGTTGGGCTACATTTGCAATCTTGATGAGGAAGAGAACAACAGCAATTGAAAATTTTGTTTAATGCAGGATCTGCCGTATCTGCTTGCAAAGCGAACCCGCCAACTTTGACCTTTCTGTGATTATTTTGTCCATAATCATGGAATGAAGTTGAAAGGAATAAAAGGGGAAATGATCAGGTATTTCAAGTCATCAAGGCACCATCAGCCTGTCAACGATCAGCGAGAGCATCACCAGCAGCATAAAGAGGTTGGCGGAGATAAAGATCAGGCGGTAGCGCAGGGCCGGGGCCAGAAAGAGCTGCCAGCCGATGATCAGCAGCAGGGCGATGTTGAGCACGATGATGCCATAGCCGAGGTGGATCTGGTGCAGGATGCGAAAGAGAACAAACATGCAGGAGGTGGCCGAGGATGCGATCATCCAGACCATAATGATGATCTTAACCTGGAGGTCATTGAAATAGCTCGTCAATACAGGAAAGCCTGCATCGCGGTACTGTCTGCCGTATTTGAGGGTGAGCAGCCAGAAGTGGGGCATCTGCCAGATGAAGAGAAAGAAAGCGAGGAAGATCACTGTGGGGTCGTAAAGCTGACCGCCGGCGGCTGTCCAGCCCATCAGGATGGGGATGGCCCCCGTGAGGGCTCCCGGCACCACGGCAAAGGCGGTTTTACGCTTCAGCCAGGTATATACGCCGTTATACCACATCAGGTTGAAGATACCCAGGAAAAAGCAGACGGAGGTGGAGAAATAGAGCAGCAGCAGCAATCCGCCGGTAATGCAGAGGGTGGCGATCCTCAGAGCCTCCTGGGTGCTGATGCGCCTGGATGGGATGGGCCGCCTGCGCGTACGTTCCATGCGCTCGTCGTATGGCCACTCCTGGTACTGGTTGAAGGCCGAGGCGCCGGAGGCAAGCAGGAAGATCCCCGCCACGGGAAAAAACATGGCAGCAGTGATATCCCCGGCGCAGATGACCATCGCGGCAAAGGCGGTAAAGGTGACGGCAAGGGATACGGGAAACCGCGTCAGGGTGATTAGAACCCGGACTGTGGATGTTTGTAAAGACATGGTGGTTGTGAATAAGCGGGTTTGTCCGGCCTATTTGATGGTTTTCAGGTAATCGATGATCTTGGTCAGGTCCTCTTCGGAGACGATCCCCTTGTAGGTTTTCATCACCCCCTTCGGAAATCCGACCACGATATCCTTGTCGGGATCGTAGACCGAGGTTTTGATATAGGCGTCATCGACCGTCACGGAACGTTCCTTGCCATCGGTGGTTACCTTTTCGGTTTTGCCGTAGAGTCCTTTAAAGGAGGCGCTGACCAGTTTGGTGCCGTCGAGTGAATGGCAACCGGTACAGGCGTTTTTCTTAAGGATGGCAAGACCTTCGGGTTCGTTTGACTTCAGAGGGAGGGCGGCAAGCCAGGCCTTGTATTCGGGCTCCGTAACCACTCTGGCCTTGGTATCCATGTATGAGTGGCGCAATCCGCAGTAGGCTGTGCAAAGGATGTCGTATTCGCCGATTTGTTCAGGGATGAACCACATATAGTTTTTCTTTCCGGGCACCACATCCTCCTTGATACGGAAGGCTGGGATATAGAGGCTGTGGATCACATCGTCGGAATGGAGATTCAGCAGGATCGCCTTCTTCAGGGGTACCACCAGCACAGGCGACTGTTTCCCGCCTTCATATTCAAAGGTCCAGAACCACATCTTGCCGATCACGTTGATGGCCATAGCATCCCTGGGCACCACGCGCTGCGGGCTGAAGGCCACGTAACCGAAATAAAACATCAGCAGGACCAGGATCAGAGGAATGGTTATCCAGGTGATCTCCAGTACATTATTATCCTTGACCTGCTCAGCGACCGGATGTCTTTTCCTGCTGTAACGGAAAACAAAATAGACCATCACCGTAGTGATCCCTGCCAGGAAAAACAGACTGATTCCGAAAATGATCTTGAAAGCCAGATCAACCCCTTCAACAAAATTTGAAGCACCCATATTTTTGAATTACGAATTAAAAAGTACGAATTACGAATTATTCCACTATTTCGTTATTTTCATTCATTATCTGAACAAATAATCCGACAGCGTAAATAGGATAACCAGCACGTAAATGGCCAGCACCATGATCACAAAAACCCGGAACAGCGATGATTCGAATTTCAGGTGCATGAAGTAGGTCAGAACGATGGTTGCTTTCACCGTGGCGATTGTCAGGGCTATG
>CAIYQH010000035.1 GCA_903928285.1 uncultured Bacteroidales bacterium | reverse complement strand
ATTCCTCCCTGAACCACTTCAGGGATGACAACAGGGGGTTGGGTGCATTCCGTCCCAGTCCGCACAGCGAGGTATCGCGGATGACTTCCGCGAGATTTTCCAGTTCAACCACCCCCTTGAACCGTTCCAGGGTTTCGTGCGAACTGTCCTCCTTTGGCCTGCGCGTGATCTCTTCGAGGATGTGCACCATTCGCCGGGTACCTTCACGGCAGGGGATACATTTTCCGCAACTCTCCTTCTGGAGGAATTCAATGAAATATTTGGAAAGGTTGACCATACAGGTATCCTCATCGAGGATGAGGATGCCCCCCAGGCCCAGGGAAGAGCCAATCTGCTGCAGGGTTTCATAACCAATGCCGGTCTCCAGGTCGTGAAGCGGGATGCAAACACCCGAAGGCCCGCCGAACTGGACGGCCTTTAATTTTTTATCCTCCCTGATTCCGCCTGCAATTTGATAAACCACTTCGGAGATGGTGATCCCCAAAGGGATTTCAATAAAACCAGTATGAAGCGATTTCCCGGCAATGCTGAATACTTTGGTGCCACGGCTTTGTTTGGTGCCGATCGATTTAAACCAGGCCGGCCCGTTTTCAAGGATGGAGGGAATATTGGCAAGGGTTTCAATATTGTTGACGATCGTAGGGTGACCGAATAATCCTTTTTCGGCAGGGTAGGGGGGCTTTGTCTGTGGGATACCCCGTTTCCCCTCAAGGCTGGCAATCAGGGCAGTTTCTTCGCCGCAGACAAAAGCGCCGGCTCCCTGCCTGATATGAATATTCAGCGTAAAGCCGCTGCCAAAGATGTTTTCGCCGAGGAATCCATATTCCTTCGCCTGGCTGAGCGCCGTTTCCAGAAGAAGCATCGATTGTTCGTAATCGGACCTCACATAAATGTAGGCATTGCTGGCCCCGATGGCATATGCGGCAATGGTGATGCCCTCCACGACCCTGTGCGGATCGGCTTCGATGATGGCCCGGTTCATAAAGGCACCCGGATCGCTTTCATCGGCATTGCAAACCAGGTATTTCTGATCGCTGCCTGTTCCCAATGCAAGTGCCCATTTTCTGCCTGTTGGAAAACCACCGCCCCCCCGTCCCCGAAGTTCACTCTGATCAACAATCTCACAAACTTTGTCGGAGGTGTAATTCAAAACAGTCTTATAAAGCGACCGGTAACCGCCGAAGGCAATATAATCGTTAATGGAATAGGGCGAAATGATCCCTGCATTGCGAAGCAGGTTCCGTTGCTGCCGTGCAAAAAACGGCAGCTGGTCCATGCAGGGCATATTCGCCCAGTCTTCGTGACCTTCATGCCTGTACTGGCCGAGGACCGTATCTTCAGCTACCACATGATGAAACACCGAATCCAGGATTCCTTCCACCTGGTCTTCCGTGGCATAGTGGAACGCTATTCTTGCCTTGCCGGGCAACTGGACGTCGAGGAGTGGTTCTGCTGAACACAGGCCAATACAACCGACTTTGATAACCTCAGCATCCAGGTTATGACTTTCCAGGTAGGCTTCAACCGCGGAATAGGTTTTTCCTGCCCCGGCGATCACCCCGCATGTCCCCATCCCGACAAAAATGACAGGATGGCTGACTTTGTCACGTTTGATATGGGCAAGCCGGTCGGTATTGGTCTTATCAAAGATATTGGAATAACTCTTCAGGATCTTTTCGACCAGGAATTCCTTGTTTTCAGAAGCATTCAGAACGGCCATCTTATACTGTTTTTTCTTTAAGGGATTGAATGATGCGGTTTAATCCTTCAGGTGTTACATGCGGGTAAAAGTGGTCATTGACACGTAAAACAGGGGCCGAATTACAGGCTCCCATGCAATTAACAATCTCCAGGCTGAATTTTTTGTCCCTGCTGGTTCCGCCTGCCTTCACCTTCAGCTGTTTTTCCAACTCGCTCAGATAGGTGGTGGAACCAAACAGGTGACAGGCGGTACCACGGCACATCCTGATATGATAAGCGCCATGGGGCTTGAACCTGAACTGGTCATAAAATGCCGCTACCCCGAACACTTTATTAACGGGCATGCCGAGGTAGTTGCCGACTTCGGTCAGCATCTCATCCGTCAGATAGCCCGTTTCCTTTTGTAGCTCCTGCAAGATAGGCAGCAGGCTATCTTTCTTGTTCATGGGATACCGGACAAGAATTTTTTCGAATATTTCTTTCATGGGATTTCAAAAATTCAATATCTGCCTTACAAAAATAATGTTTTAATCTTAATAATGACATTTTTAATTGTGAAATATTTAGCAATGTGAAATATTAAACAAACATAAAATGGACCATATTTAAGAAATTTTTTGGTTGATTATCATATAGAACCGCAGATATTCATAAATTTGACCATAATAACCGAAACATGCCCCTCGAACCTCTTTTTTATATCTCCCATAATGACTGCGTAAAATGTTATTCATGTGTCAGGATCTGCCCGGTGAAGGCCATCAGGGTAGATACCAGTACCGAATACCCCACTGTCATTCCCGAACGGTGTATCGGTTGCGGCAGTTGTTACCGCGCCTGCTCCCCGCTTGCCATCTCCTACCGGAGTTCGCTTGATGAAGCCCGGCGCCTGTTATCCTCCGGTGAGAAAGTTGCTGCCATCTGCGACCCTACCATCTCCGGCGAATTTCATGACATCACCGATTACCGTAAGTTCGTCGAGATGATCAGGCAACTTGGATTTACCTACGTAAGTGAAGCCTCCTTCGGTGTTGACCTGGTTGCCGGAAAATACAAGGAGCTGTTTGATAATTTCAAGGGTAAATACCACATTTCAGCCAACTGCCCTGCCGTAGTGGCTTTTGTTGAAAAATATCACCCCGAACTCGTTAATAACCTTGCGCCCATCGTCTCTCCGATGGTAGCCGCTACCATGGTCCTCCGCCAGAAATACGGGAAAGAGATCAAGGTCATTTTTATCGGACCCTGTATCGCCACCAAGGATGAAGCGCTCCGGTTTGAAGGCGATGCCAGGGTTGATTCGGTTTTGACCTTTGTCGAACTCAGGCAGCTCTTTGCCGAATTCAATATCCGGGAGAGCCAGCTTGAATTTTCGGAATTTGATGCCCCGCTTGGGCACAAGGGGTCGCTCTATCCTATCAGCAACGGCATCCTCCAGTCCGTTGATATCAGTGAGGATTTGCTCACCGGGAGCGTCATCACCACCGAAGGCCGCAACAATATGTTGGATGCCGTGAAGGAGTTTGATACCCGTATTGAGTTGATTAAACGGAATTTCAACGTATTTTATGATGAAGGTTGCCTGATGGGCCCTGGTACTTCAGTAGGAGGTGAGAAATTCTTAAGAATGTCGCTGGTTACCGACTATTCGAACAAACGGCTTACCACCTTTGATAAAGAGACCTGGCAGCAGGAGATCGCCTCCTTCGAAAATCTCAGTCTCGACAGGGAATTTTCAGCCGATGACCAGCGTCTTCCCGTACCCGAAGATGAAAAGATCGAGGAGGTGCTGAAAATGATCCACAGGGAGGGACAACTTCACAACGAGATCGGTTGTGAAGCCTGCGGCTATTCCAACTGCCGCGACCTGGCCATTGCAATCTCCCAGGGCCTCGCCACCACCGAAATGTGCCATATCTACAGCGGGCAAAACAGGCAGGAGTATATCCGCACGCTTCGCCATGCCAACGACAGCCTTGCCAAAACCAAAATTGCCCTCAAGGAGTCGGAGGAAAAGGCCAAACATGAACAGGAGGCGCAGAAGGAATCTGCGGAGATCATCTCGATCATGCTTCAGAATTTGCTGTCGGGCGTGGTCATCGTGGATGAAGATCTGAAAATCTACCAATCGAACAAGGCTTTTATCAGGATCGTTGGGGAGGAGGCTGCCCTGATCGATGAGGTGATTCCCAGCCTTGTCGGCGCCGACCTGAAATCACTGCTGCCCGTTCATTTTTACAAGATGTTCTCCTACGTACTCTCGTCTGATGAAATGATCGAGAATAAAGATGTCCAGTATGAGGATAACAAACTCGGGGTGTCGATCTTCCCCATCAGGAGCCATAAATATGTCGGGGGAATCCTGCGCGACATGTACACGCCCGAAGTAAGAAAGGAGCAGATCATCACCCGCTTGACT
>CAIYQH010000034.1 GCA_903928285.1 uncultured Bacteroidales bacterium | reverse complement strand
CACATAAATACATGAGAAATAATTAATATATGTAAATTACCTTTGCAAGACTGATATCTAATTTATCACAGTTAACACCAATCCAGGCTGTCAACAGGAATAACATGCCACTACTGGCCACCACAATTACCGATGCAGATCATGATGGTGTTCCCGATAATTCGGATGATTACCCGCTGGATCCTTCCAAAGCTTTCAACAATTATACACCGTCAAAATCGGGATTCAGCACGCTGGCTTTCGAAGACCTGTGGCCGGCAAAGGGAGATTACGACTTCAACGACATGGTGATCTCCTACCGTTTCAACCAGATCACCAACGAACTGAACCAGGTTGTTGAGATCGATGCCACCATCATTACCGAGGCCATTGGCGCCTCCTATCACAGCGGATTTGGTTTCCAGCTTCCGGTAACGCCCGATAAAATCCAGAATGTCACCGGGATAAGCCTCAGTCATGGATATATTAACACCTCCGCCAACCACACGGAAGCCGGGCAGTCAAAAGCTGTCATCATCGCGTTTGACGATGCCTTTGATCATGTACGGGCCGCAGGTCAGGGAGAGACCGGCGCAAATACCACACCGGGCGGCCATTACAACACGCCCGATACCCTGAACATAAGGATCGCCTTGTCATCTCCCATGAACCCCGCCCTCCTGGGAACGCCACCCTACAACCCCTTTATCATTGTTAACGGGAACCGCAACCGCGAAGTTCACCTTCCCGACCATGCCCCGACCGACAAAGTTGACGGCAGCGACTTTGGTACCGCCAACGACGACAGCAAACCTTCACAGGGACGTTACTACAGAACTGCCAGCAATCTTCCCTGGGCCCTGAACATTGCCGAAAAGTTCAATTACCCCGTCGAAAAGGCAGCCATCAACACGGCCTATAACTATTTCGTAAGTTGGGCGGAGAGCTCAGGCAATACCAAACCTGACTGGTATAAGAACCTGCCTGGCTACCGGGTGGCTACAAAAATATATTCACATTAATCGCCCCGGAGCCGACTATAACCAGTCAAAAAACAGCGTGCACTTCCCTGATAACAGGAAAGTGCACGCTGTTTTTTGATTACCCTGGTTACTGAATCACCAGTTTTTTACTTTCAAGACCTCGATTGGTCCGGATCTGTAACAGGTATAATCCGCTCGCCAGGTTGCTGACATCCATTTCCAGGTTATCAGGGTAGTTAAATTTTTCTTGCATGATTTGTTCTCCCCTGAAATTCAGGATCGTTATCATGGTTTCTCCAGGGATTTGACCATGACCTGAAAGGGTGATTTCAGAACTGGCAGGGTTTGGATAAACCACAATTCCATCTGCAGGAACCGCTTCACCAGGGCTGGCTGTCGCAATATCGTTTAACCGGGCAACGAAAAAATCCTGGCTGTACCCGTTGCCTGTTGTATTATGAAGGGCAATGGTATCAAACATGATAACAGAACTGGTAAAAAAACCAGTGATATAGGGATTGCCGCCTGCGTCGGCATTGACGCTGCGGCAATAATCAACGCTTGTTCCACCCGCCTATTCGCCCAAAGAACATCCCCTGATGAATTGTATTTGACCGCAAACACGTCATCCCCACCGGAACTGGTCAGTGTTTTGGTACCGAAGGTTATCGTGGGACCGAAAAAATCTCCGGCCAGGTATAAATTTCCTGCACCATCCGCATGAACAAAGCACTCGTAACTCCCCTTGATGGCCCTTACCTGGAACTCAATGTCAAAAAACAGAAGTACAATATCAGAATTACTTTCATCTTTGTTTTTTATCATGACCACTAACGTGCCAGCCGGTAGCCGCAGTGGGAATTACTTGTTGTTTCTTTTCCATCCCACGGCTGCTGGCCGGTCAGGTACGGGCTGGCCTTCGTGAGGCGCCCGCATTGCTCGGCTGCCGGCTCGTTACCACCAGTTTTGAGCTATCCGTCGTAATGAAATCTACATTTTGCAATCAATATTTCCTCTTCTTTTATTTGATAAATTAATCGATGTTCAAGATCAATTTGTCGAGACCAATACCCCTTATACTTAAATCTTAACGGTTCAGGTTTTCCAATACCAGTAAAAGGGTGTCGAGCAATGTCTTTTAATAAATCGTTAATTCGTGATAATTTTTTACGATCATTTTTTTGCCAATAAAGATAATCTTCCCATGACTCATCGACGAATGTGTATTTCATGATTCTATGAGTTCTTTTTGGAATGAATTACCCTTTTTTAACTTTTCGATTGCAGAATCTAATCTGTTCTCATTTGCTTTTGAAGATAATTCATGTTGAGTGGCACTGAGAGAATTGTATTCATCCAGGGACATTATAACCACTCCATTATCTTTTCCTCTATTGATGATTAGAGTTTCAAAATTTTCCGTAACCCGATCAAGATATCTTTTAATATCTTTTCTAAAATCGGAAATGGTTGTTGTCAGCATATAATTTTATCGTTGTACGTTTTGAAGTACAAATTTAAGTACGAATATTGAATTTCGGTCATTCGTTGGAATTTTTTTATTCCTCATCGACAATTTTGGGCTTGCTCCGATTTGGATCCGAATTTGAAAGTGTAAGGTGTAAAACGAAAAGTGCAAGGTGTAATTTTTACACTTTGCACTTTGCACTTTAGACTTGGTTTTGCTCCCCTTAATGCACAAAGTTGCAACTGGGAGACTTTCTTCCTCAAAATCTCCAGTGTATAGGTCAACTATTGCAACGTATGCTTTGAACGACCCAT
>CAIYQH010000033.1 GCA_903928285.1 uncultured Bacteroidales bacterium | reverse complement strand
GGTATATCATTGTGAACATTGTGGTTAAATACAACGTATAGATTCCGGGATCAGGATTTCTCTGAAAATCTGTAACATACCAATCGAATCTGAATTGTGCCGGAACCGGGATCAATGATTGTTATTCTGTTTGATTACCTTGTAACGTATTATTTCCCAGAAAATTGCGAACCATAATATCTGAACGTTTAATCGAATTTCTAAGCCATGTAAGCATGATCTCCGACTGTTCCTCGCGTGTCAACTGCCAGGGTACCGCTGAATTTCTCAGCCTGCCGGTGAGGGATTGGATGAAAATGGCAGCCGAAACGCTGATGTTCAGGCTTTCGGTAAATCCAACCATGGGTATCTTGATAAAATCATCGGCCATCTCCAGTGCAACCGCTGTCAATCCTGCCAGTTCGGTGCCGAAAATAAGGGCTGTTTTCTGGCCAAGGGGAAGTGTTTCAGGAGTGAAATCGTCTTTGTGGGGTGTGGTTGCTACCAGCCGGTAGCCCTGTTTCCTGAGATTTTCAAGGCAACTCCTCGTATTATCTGTGCTCCCGTTGTAGGTAAACATGTTGAGCCATTTGGAGGATCCAAGCGCAACATCAGGGTTTACCTCGTATTTATTCCTGTTTTCTATGATATGGACATCCTGGATTCCGAAACATTCACAACTGCGGAGAACCGCGCTGGCATTGTGAGGCTGGAAGATATCCTCCAGGACCAGGGTGAGGTGCCGGGTGCGTAAACCGATGGTTTGCTGAAATTTCCGGAAACGCTCCTCGGTGATGCAGCCCTTCATATAATCGATCAACCTATCGGTGGTTTCAGCCGTCAGATTATTGACTGTGTTCATATTCCGGTATTTCTGGATTTGTGCAAAAGTAAAAAAAATGGGCAACTATGCCGTTAATTCGGGAAAAAATGTAATTTTGCACCTCCAAAATTCAGATATCATGGCAAATAAGCAGGATAAAAAGATTGACAAAACCGAAGAACGTATTGTTGCTGTTGAAGAGGCCTTCAGCAAAACCGAACAGTTTATTGAGAAATACCAGCAGATCATCCTGATTGTTGTCGGCGTGATTATCGTTGTGGTACTTGGATTCTTTGGATTCAAGCGGTTCTACCTGGCTCCTAAAGAAAAGGATGCCCAGAGCCAGATGTTCATGGCAGAGAAATATTTTGAGCAGGATTCGCTCAAGAAGGCCTTAAACGGCGACGGGCAGTACATCGGATTCCTTGCTGTGATTGATGAATTCGGGATGACCAAATCGGCAAACCTGGCTCATTATTATGCAGGTATCTGTTATCTTAAACTTGGCCAGTTTGAAACTGCGCTGGAACAGCTTAAAAAATTCAGCAGCAACGACCAGTTTGTTGGTCCGATGGCAAAAGGCGCCATGGGCGATTGCAATATGGAACTGAAACAGGTTCAGAAAGCTGCCGATCTTTATATGGATGCCGCGGAGATGAAAAAGAACGAATTTACCTCGCCGCTGTTCATGATGAAAGCCGGCATGGCCTATGAAGAGCTTGGCAATTATGAAAAAGCCGTCAGCATCTATAAAAAACTTAAAGAAAACTATGCCCGTTCCAATGAAGGCAGGGAAATCGACAAGTATATCTCCTATGCCGAAGGACAGATAAAAAAATAATTCAGGACACAGGGCGGGGAAATTTTTCTACTGACTGTCGTTCCTTAATCTTAAATTTATAGCCTGATTTATCAGGCTTTTTTTATGAAAACCCATCCGCGTATTATTTTTTTCGGAACACCGGGATTTGCTGTAGCGTCCCTGGAAAGGCTTGTTGACGAGGGTTTCCCTGTAGTCGCCGTGGTTACGGCTCCAGACAAGCCGACGGGAAGAGGGCTGAAGGAAACTCAATCGCCCGTTAAATTATTTGCGGTATCATGCGGAATCCCGGTATTACAACCCGTCAATATGAAGGATCCGCAGTTTTCCGCCCAGCTCGCCTCCTTCAAACCCGATCTCCAGATCGTGATCGCCTTCAGGATGATGCCTCGTCAGGTATGGTCTATCCCCGCCTTAGGCACTTTTAACCTGCATGCCTCGCTGTTGCCGCAGTACCGTGGCGCAGCTCCCATCAACCGCGCTATCATGAACGGGGAAAAGGAAACCGGGATCACCACCTTCCTGCTGAACGAACAGATCGATGCCGGGAAGATCTTGTTTGCTGAAAAAACCTTCATTGGAGAAGATGAAACCGCCGGCGAACTTCATGACCGGTTAATGGAAAAAGGGGCGGCGCTTGTTGTAAAAACCGTTGAACAGCTGGCTTTGGGAAAAGTGAGCGAGATCCGCCAGGATTCACTGATCGTGGATCCGGGCAGCCTAAAGCCGGCTCCGAAGATATTCAGGGACGACTGCAGGATCGATTGGGAACAGGATGTGTATTCCATCCACAATTTAGTTCGCGGACTCAGCCCGCATCCGGGAGCTTTCGCCGAATTCAGGATGGCGGATGGCAGTTTACAGCTTCTGAAAATTTTCAAAGTGATCCCCGAGGAAACAGCTCCGGACGGTCTCCCCGGAGATTTTTTTACCGATGGCAAATCTTTCCTGAAAATAGGGGCAAAAAACGGGTTTATTGAAATTCTCGAACTTCAATTGTCGGGTCGGAAAGTCATGAATAGCGGGGATTTCCTGAGGGGCTTCGGAAAAATAATTCCTGAAACCCATGGTATTTAACCGTTTCATGCACCAAGATATTAACAAAAATTCCATTTTATCAACATTTTCAGCTGTTTTAGAGGCAAAGCTCTTGACTTTTTTTGCAGATGCCTTATCTTTGCAATGATTATTAATCAACTATTCATTAAAACCTCAGAAAAATGAACAAGGCTCAATTAATCGAAGCAGTTGCCAATGACGCCAAAATGACGAAAGCCGAAGCCAAAAGGGCTCTGGAAGCTGTTATTTCAGCCACATCAAAGGCACTGGGCAAAGGCGAAAGAGTTGCTTTAGTAGGTTTTGGTTCTTTCTCGGTCTCCAAGAGAGCTGCCCGCAAGGGTCGCAATCCACAGAACGGAAAAGAGATCAAGATTGCTGCAAAGAAAGTTGTGAAATTCAAAGCCGGCGCAGAACTTGGCAAAAAGGTAAAGTAATACTTTGCTTTTGCTTCATCGTAAACCCGGCCCCGGCCGGGTTTTTTTTTGCCCTGCGGCGCCCGGGATAATTTGTCGTCGGGTTGCTTTTTCAGAATTGTCAGGCCGGCAAAACTATTGAGACATAACTATTCCCTTAAAACCGGGCTTTAATGAAAACTGAAACATAACAACAATATCCCCCGGAATGGCTGTCATACATAGAAAAGGGACAATCTTTGAGGTTTATCTCCAGTGGTTTGAAAATATTTATGGTTTGCTATGAAGAATTAACTCTTGAACCATAAACCTGTATGGCAGAAGCGCATCCGTCCCTGCATAATCCACCCCGACGCGCGGACCTGCCGTAATTTTGTCAGGATCTATATCGGTTCCCATATCTTCAAGACTGATGGTGTTATTCCCGGGATTGTCGAACTGATTTAGTATGAACCCCGAATGAGAGTAATGGATCCCAAGCATCTTTGAAACTTTCCCGGGGCCAATGCCTGAATCGTGGGTGAACTTCGTTTTCCCTGAACGGCGAAGCATAATCTCTGTTCCCTCAGCAGGGATAATCCCGCGAATCAACACCGCATGAGGTGTTCCAGCGTCACTGGTGACGATATTGAACAGCGAATGGATACCGTAACAAAGATAAACATAGGCAGTTCCCCCAAGGGCGTACATTACCTCGGTCCGGGCCGTCCTGCGGCCACCATACGCATGTGATGCCCTGTCGGTTACACCCGCATACGCCTCTGTTTCACAGATAACCCCGGAGGTGATCTCCCCTGCAAACCGGGTGATGATTTTTTTTCCAAGCAGTTCACGCGCAATCTGAACAACATCAGGACGCAGGAAAAAGGAACAGGGGAGGAGGGACATGAGGAGATTCAAAATTATTCAGAAAATACAATTATGCGTTTGTTTGGTTAAATATTATTTGACTGGTTTATCGTGAATGTAAATTTACACACCTGCTTTTAAACAGTCAAAGCACACAAAGGGAATAGAGATGGCAACCTCGCCTTTTTCAGCGGCGAGGAGATTTAATTTCCGTTCGATGATCAGAAAAATGGAATCTGCCTGGTTTTCCTGCAAGACCGCCTTCCAGGAGTCCATAAAGGCAGCCCGGATGAGGAACTGGTTAAAAAAGGCGGTTCCGTCGCTGTATCTCATTTTGAACCCGTCAACATTGATCGTGTTCATGATAAATCCCGTTTCAAGGATAAGGTCTTTGAGGTATTCGACCGATTGACGTTTGCTGGCGATGTGTTCATGCATCTTCCTGATTTCATCGGTCAGCCCCGATTCCTGCAGGGTCTCTTCAAAAACATCATAGAATTCGGTCATCGTGTGGGGCAGATTCATGGTTAATACCATTTGTGCCCCTTTGCCGGCAACCCGGAAACATTCTGCAAGGGAGGCGGCCTGGTCTGAAACATTGTTCAGGCCGTTGTTGGAAACGATGAGCCCGAAATGTTCATCCGGGAAAGGAATCGCCTCGGCAACACCCCTTACGATCGTTGCATTCCCGATTCCTTTCAGCGCTGCTTTTTCTGTGATCATGGCGATTGAATCCGGCGATGGATCCAGCCCGTAAACCATGCAGGTTTTTCCCATCCTTTCGGCCAGTTCGAGCATCGGGAACCCGCTGCCACTGCCGATATCGAGCACATTGATATGAGATTTCATGCGGACTGTATCGAGCAGGGTGAGCCCAAAGGGAGCCGACCAGAGCGGGAGGTCGTCGTACGAAAGAATCGACATATTGATTAATGATGACTGATTAATGATGACTGATTAATGATGACTGATGACTGATGACTGATTAAGGATGACTGATGACTGATGACTGATTAATGATGACTGATGACTGATTAATGATGACTGATGACTGAGTTCTATTGCCTGATCCCTGTTGCCAATTGCCTGAAAAG
>CAIYQH010000032.1 GCA_903928285.1 uncultured Bacteroidales bacterium | reverse complement strand
TGTCCGCTAAAATTTGTACTTTTACCCATGGCTAACTTTGTTTGTGTCGTAACTACAAAGGTAACCATCATGGGTTGGCCTTAACCGGCCAACCCTACTTTAAAGTTTTACCGGACAACAGTGATTTAAATTCGAAAAACCTTTGCCGGATACTCCCGGTCCGCGAAACATTGGGTCATGGAAGCACCGGGAAAAGAAAAAACAGGATGATCACCCTTAACAAGCTGGATAAATCATTTGGTACCGCCGGCTCAACGGCGGGCATGATTGTCTTCACGGCCGGTGTGATCCTTTCCTGTTTTTATTTCTCGGCTTTCATTCTAATTTTGATCGGAGCTTTCGCCGGCTTTTCAAATTCTTGTGTTCTGATTGATTACGACAGGAAACGGTTGAAATTCTCAAATAACCTGTTTGGTATTCTCAGAATCGGGAAATGGATGGCGGTTGATCCCGCCATGAAAATCGGGATCAGGGAATCGAACCAGACCTATCGCTCCTACAGCCAGGGGAACCGGCCGCTGGATGTTACCCGGCATGATTTCAGGCTGGTGCTTTATGATGGGACAAATAAAGGGATCATGCACATCAAAAAAACCCTGACGGTTGAGGCTGCCCGAACAGAACTTGAAATAGCCTGCCGGCTGCTGGGATTAACGGCAATGTAACGACCAGGCATCACTAAAACACCCATCCATATGCGAATCGATATTAACCAGAAGAAAATTGCCATCGGCGACAAATACCAAATCTTTATCGACGGACAACCGGCCTATAAGGCATCCAACGAACTGTTCAGGTTGCTGTCGGTAATCAACCTGTACCGGAACGATGATCCGCGGGCCAGCCTGAAGATCAGCAAGCAGTGGTTCTTCCTGAAACCGGCCTATGATATCCTGCTGAACGACCACCGTACCATTGAATTCAGGGCTGATTCATGGTGGAAGATGCACTACCGGTGCACCTGTTCACCGGATATATATCATATCTACGGCCACAGGGGCAGAAAATTTTCGATCTACCGGAACGAAACCCAGGTGGCCTGGTGGGAGAAGGAGGCTGTAAGCTGGTTCGAAGGCGACAATTATGCCATCACGGCCGACCTTGACTGCAATGTTGAACTGGTCATTGCCTTTTGCCTGATCATCGACAACCATAAAAGCAAAAGTCACGGGGATAATGCAGTCTCCTACGACATCGGGAACATCGGAGGCCAGGAACGGGAGTTTGATCCCTGCTGGCGGCCAAAACAGGCATCCGGGAAAATTTATGATTAACCAAATACGCCAGGATATTTGTAACGCTTGATTTTCGATCAGTTGGATCAACCAAAGCCAAAATTAACATGAATTTTACTGAAGTACACTGAAACAACCACATCTCTCAACCAATAAACAGTATGATGAATTCAAAGAATAAACCGGATGATGACCTGTTCAATTACTGGCATGATGATCCCTCCAACTGGAAACTGGGCCTGTTTTATTACAATAAGCTGGATAAACGGATTTTTCCGCCAAAAAGGATCCAGGGACTCGGTTGGACGGTGAATTTCGCAAACCCACGCTCGTATCTTTTCCTGCTCGGGTTGATCGTGGTATTTTACCTGATTGGACATTTTCTTTTTTAAAAAACAATGGTTTCTAAACAAAAACACATGAATCTAAAAGAAACCCTGGTAGTAATAGGTTTGTCAATAACCTTTGCTGGTCTGCTCAATTCTGCATTTTATCAATTTTGGTATCTGCCAAAAATAAATATCAAACTTAGAGAATTTGAATCAACAATAAAAAACAAAGAATTAATTAATGAGGAGCGATGGCAGTTAAAAAGAAATGCGTGTTTACTTGCACTGAAAATTGCTGATGGCCTTTTGAGTAATTACCAATATGCGAACACACCTCAAGGTGATATTTTAAAACAAGAAGTTACTACAGAAGATGTGCGATTGTGCTTTAATGAATTAGCCTGTACATGTGACAGTACAGAAGTAATTGAAATATTAAAAATGATTTTGTATAAACCTGTCAGGCCAGATATTATTGTAGATTTAAGAAATGCGGTTAGACGAGAATTAAAATTTGGAATAACAGATTTTGATAAAGACCGCACAAATGCTTTTGTTGGGAAAATCGGAGCCGATCCTAAAATAAAAAACCTGCAGGAATAGAAGGTCGTTAAAGAGGAAAAGTTTGAGTAGATCGGTTGATCAGAACCTACTTGCGTATAAATGTATGTAATAAAATACGACAATACTTTAGAAAATACTCCATTTTCGGGTACCCACTCTTTTTTGGATTAATTTTCCAATATCCAATAACACGCCTAACAAACCTATGACAAAAAAAGCCTTTCCCTTAAGGCAAATTACCAGATACAGGCAACCTCCTTTTTATAGGGTTGCTTGGTTTTTATCCCTATTTTTGTCATGGATAATTTTAATGGGATTTGAAGCTAAAATCGGTAACCGGAATCGTTTTGTCATGCATAGTCATTCTCATAAGTGGCTGTAATGTAACAAGAAACCTGGCTCCAAAAGAATACCTGCTCGTTAAAACCAAGATCCAGGTTGCCGATCACCGGATCCTGGTTGACGATCTTTTACCCTATATTCAACAACATCCCAACCGTAAAACCCTTGGTCTTTTTCACACCAACATCGCCATCTATAACATGGCAAGCAAAGGCAAGGAGACTAAATTTAAAAAATGGCTGCGTACCAAGGTCGGCACTGAACCTGTCATTCTTGATACCAGCCTGGTAGCCGTTTCCCTGAAACAGATGAATCTCTACCTGGGCAACAGGGGTTATTTCCAACCCAGCTGCACCGATTCGATCATCATGAATAAAAAAAAGGCCACGGTCATTTACCGCATACAAGCTGGAAAACCCTGGAAGATCAGGAAACTCATCTATGCGATATCCGATACCCAGGTTGCATCCTATGTCTATAAGGACACTGCCAAATGCCTGATCCGCAAGGGTAATAATTTCGACTCCTACCTGTTTGACGACGAACGGAACCGTATTACCAGCAATCTGCGGAACGAAGGCTTCTTCAGGTTTTCGAGTTCCTATATCAAATACACCATCGATACCAACCTTCAACAGCACCTGTGTGATATCACGCTCGAAATCATCAACCAGGTGGTACCCTCCTTTGATTATTTTACGACCGTCCGCCAAGTCCCATACAAGCGGTATTTCATTAATAAGATCTACGTTTATCCCGAATTCGACCACCTGATGGGTTTTTCAGGCACCTACGACACCCTGGTAAAGACCTTCCAGAGTCCGGTGAAGGGACATCCTACGAATACCTACTACTTTTTATATCAGTCCAATTACAAGGTTAAACCGCGAACCATCGCCCAGGCGATTTTTATAACCCCACAGTCGCACTATAATTTATTTGATGTTGACCAGAGCTATTCGCAGCTTGCAAGCCTGCAGGTATTCAAATATATCAATATCCAGTTCGTGGAGGAGGAATTCCAGCACCAGGACCTTCATGATAAGGACCTGCTCGACTGCCATGTTCAGTTATCGCGAGCGCCGGCCCAGTCCTATTCATTCACGGCCGACGGCACCAACTCGGGAGGCGCCTTTGGCGTTCAGGGTAACCTTGGTTATCAAAACCGCAATATCTTCAGGGGGGCGCAGCTTTTCCGCCTGAACCTGAGTGGCTCGCTGCAGATGCAGGCATCGGAGGGAACCACTGTAAAGACCTTTTTCAACACGATCGAACTGGGAGCCAATGCAGGGATCACCTTTCCCCAATTCTTACTCCCGATCCGCCCGGAGTCGCTGTCAAAAAAGCTCAAACCTAAAACAACCATCAGCATTGGCTACAATTATCAGCACCAGATCCATTTCGACCGGCATATCTCCAATATCTCATTTGGTTATTCCTGGCTCCAGAATGAGAGTATCAAGCATATGCTGAACCCTGTTGAAATCTCCCTGGTAAAGGTCTATCCGGATGAATATTTCAACGATACCCTCAACAAAACACAGGATATCCGCGTAAAAAACCAGTATACCGACCATATGGTGGCAGGACTTAAGTACACCTTTACCTTCAGCAACCAGAAGTTAAACAAGGTGAAAGACTTTCAGTATATCCGCGCCAATATCGAAACGGGCGGCAACCTCCTGTATTGTGCTGACTACCTTTTTAATGTCAAAAAGAGCGGAGGCTCCTTCACCATGTTCGGGCTACCCTACTCACAATATGTACGGCCCGACCTTGATTTCAGATACTATAACATCCTGGGGAACAACAACTCGCTGGTTTTTCGCTTTTACGGCGGGGTGGGCATTCCCTATGGCAACTCCAGCCTGCTGCCGTTTGAAAAGGCCTTTATCGCGGGGGGGGCAAACGGCATGCGCGGGTGGAAGATGTATTCGCTCGGCCCCGGAACCTACCGGAATATCTATAATGATTTCAATTACAACCAGATCGGAGATATCCAGCTGGAAGGCAATGCGGAATACCGCTTCCCAGTGTACCAGTGGATCCGCGGTTCCCTCTTTTTTGATGCGGGCAATATCTGGCTGCTGCAGGATTCAAAAGACCTTCCCGGAGGGAAGTTTACCTTTCCGGGATTTCTTAACCAGGTTGCCCTCGACGGGGGTATCGGCATCCGCCTCGATTTCGACTTCTTCATTTTCAGGGTTGACCCTGCCGTTCCCATCTACAATCCCGCCAACCCGCCAAAGGACCAGTGGATCTTTAAAAACATGCAGATCAAGGATATCATCTGGAACTTCGGGATAGGATACCCCTTTTAAGGTTGAATATCGAATATTAAACATAGAATACCGAATATTGATTGCCTGATATTGAATCGCGGATATTCGATGCAGCATGCCGTATAACGAATTCCGAATGCGGATGTTTATCAGTGACAACAACAATTTGCCGATGACCTTTATCGGACAAGAATTGGGCTAAACCCCTTGTGTGAACCGCTGTCACTACCCTATTTTTGGATGGAGTTGAGAAAATTTACGGCAATAAGCCTGTCGTAGTAAGTGCCTGACGCATGGTAATATACGTAGACAGTATAGTCGTTTTCGGCATCCCAGTGGCTGCCTTCGATAAAGGATTCGTCGCCTGTTAATTTGCCTTTCTCCTTCACCACGTACATATAATTGTAATAGCCCTGCTTCAGGAAGAGGTTCAGCTCGTAACCCTTCCTGTCGAAATTGAACTTCATCCGGTTTGATTCGTTCATCTGCCAGTCGGTAAGCTGTCCGAACACATAAAATTCACCCGTCGTGATATAGGCCGGGTAGGGCAAAAAGAAATGAACCCAGGTATAATCTGACTCGGTGCTGCTGTTTTCGGCATATTCTTCATTTTTGATAAAATATTTACCGTTCAGGTCCTTTTCAAAGGAATATTGCTTGAAGGTGCGTGGCTGGTCACTCAGCAGGAAAACGTGATAAACCGTGTCAAACACGATCCTGGCGAGCCTCTCCGACTGGGCGATCAGGCTTTTTGTATCAAAATTGCGGAACTGATTTCCCCCATTAAACGAGATCGCTTCATCGTAGCGGTAGTCGAGTTCGTCGCTCCGGGCAAACCGGGGCTTCGAAAGTCTCAGCATATTATCCCACCGGCCATTTTGCTGCACGACGACCCTGAGTTCGTGTCCGACATCGAAAACCTGGAAGCCGTTCAGCTTTACCAGCAGGTCAACCTGCTGGCGGGCATTGCGGTCGGACATGCGAGTTCCCTGGATCACGTTCCCTTCGGTTACCACCGGGGAGGATTCAACCATCATGAAACGGGCGGTGAACACAATTCTCGAGGTGTCTTCCTCATATACCTTCAGCAGGTAATTGCCCGACAATTTTGGCTGCATATTTGCCGTGGGAAAGGTGGCATTGAAATGGATGTATTTAACGGTGGTATTATAGGAATAGGCATACTGGTCGATATTCTCCTCCCGGTAACCATTGATATAGTCCGATACCATCAGGTCGGTGGAGGTGGTCCAGTCGGCCTCGCAGTGGATGACGGTGAACTTGAACCGCTTGATATCCTGGTCCAGGTCGTCGAAACAGATCCTAAGCCGCTCCTTTGAATCAAGCTGAATGATCGGGGGAGACATTTCAAATCCATCCTTGTACAATTGGATTGATTTTATGGAGGGATAATAACAGCAGTTCTCGTTTGCCGCACAGGTCGCAAAGGTTGATGCAAGGAAAAACACGACAATCAGCAATGCCGGAAGCTTAAGCATACATCCGTGCACAGTTTTTTTTTCGTAAAGAAGCAGGGAAATATAAAATATTCGGAGCATCGTTGTTAATTCTGTTATTCGTAGTTAAAACTTATTCCTTCTGAATTCTGCGCAGATAATGGCAGTGGCAACGGAAGCGTTGAGCGATTCCGCCTTACCGGCTGCTGACGATCCAAATGACGGGATATAGATTTTCCGGGTGACAAACCGCTCCAGTTCCGGGGTAATTCCCCTTGATTCATTCCCGATCAGGATAATCCCGCGATCAGTTAGGGTTTGAGCATAGAGCGAATCCCCCTCCAGGAAGGCGCCGTAAACAGGGTAATCATCCTGGCTGCCTGTCTTTAAAGCAAGTAATTCAGCAAGGTTGCAACTTATAACGGGTACCCTGGCGATTGAACCCATGGTTGCCTGGACTACCTTTGGATTGAACAGCTCCACGCACGAACCGGAACAAAATACGGCACGGATCCCGAACCAGTCGGCGATACGGATGATGGTACCCATGTTGCCGGGATCGCGGATATCGTCGAGGGCAAGGTTCAGCCCCTTCAGCGAACCGTTGCTATCCACGGCCTGGTCGTATACCGGCCTGATCTCAACCACCGCCAGCACGGGGCTGGGGGTAGCCAAAGCGGTGATCCGTTCCATCTCCCCGGGCAGGGTTTCAAACACGGGTATATTCTTCTCCCTGACCAGGGAGAGGTTGGCCATGATCCATTCGGAAGAGGCATAGATACCGGCAATGGCAAAGGGGCTGTTCATCAGCTCCGTCACCAGTTTGTGGCCTTCGGCAATGAACTGGTTGAACTCCTCTCTGAATTTTTTAAGCCGGAGGGCTGAAATATGTTTGACCTGGTTTTGTGAGAGCATAAAAAATCCCGGGACCGATGAGATCCCGGGATAAAATTACAACTTTTCCGGTTGTCTTACTCAGCAAAAACTTCGAGGTTGATTTCGACCTGCACCTCCTTGTGGAGATGGATCTTTGCCTTGTAGGTGCCCAGTTCCTTGATATGCTCATGATCAACATGGATCTTCTTGCGGTCCACATCGAAATCAAACTGCTCTTTCAGAGCCTGGGCTACCTGGATGGCGTTGACCGATCCAAAGATCTTTCCGCTTTCGGCAGCCTTCGCGCCTATCCTGACTGTAAGCCCCTTCAGCCCTTCGGATAAATCTTCGGCCGATTTCCTGATCTTGGCCTCTTTGTGGGCTTTCTGCTTCAGGGTTTCCGCCAGAATTTTTTTATTCGACTCGGTGGCCAGAATGGCAATCTTTTGGGGAATAAGATAATTCCTTGCATAACCGGGCTTTACATTTACCTTCTCGTTGGTATAGCCCAGGTTGAGGACGTCTTGTTTTAAGATTACTTCCATGGTTCGTTCCTCCTTATTTTAATAAATCTCCTACATAGGGCATGAGGGCA
>CAIYQH010000031.1 GCA_903928285.1 uncultured Bacteroidales bacterium | reverse complement strand
CTTTATGAGTGCCGTGATTTCAGGAGACTGAACCCGGGAGAGTTTCACCATAGCGGTGTGCTGCACGATATCGTTTCAGAAGAGCATGAATCCGGCATCCTCATTTTCAGGCGCATCACCTACAGCCTGGGAGATAACCTGATCGCAGGATTTTCAAGTTCGCAGTAGTTTGTCAACAGTCAGGGCAATGCAGCCGCAGCAAAACATGCCGCTGCCATCCATAAGGTTCCATATTGTCCACATTGCTTTCTCCGGTCAGTCAGGGGAATTCAAAAGAATTTTCAACTTAGTTACACATTGGATTTTGCCATTTCAAAAACACTTCATACTTTTGAGGATTCTTAATCTTTGATTTTGAGTATTCAGATGAAGAAATTTCTTTCCATATCCCTGGTATTCTTGTTTCTCTACAGCACTGTGGGATTTTATCTGAATTTCACCCTGGAGCAATGCCGGATAAAGGAAGAGATAAAAGAAAAAATCCTCGGTAACACAGATGAACATGAGCTTGTTCTCCTGAAAATATCCTCCTTCGATCAATATAAAGTCCAATGGACAGAAGAGGGAAAGGAGTTCAGGTATGAGGGCGAAATGTTTGATCTTACTAAAATAAAACGGGGAACTGATACCACTTTTTACTATTGCTTTTGCGATTCCAGGGAAACTAAATTGTTATCCCATCTGGATAAACTGGTCAAAGAACAGTCTGATCGTTCCCCATCCAGATCAATACAAAAAAAGCTGGTGTTCAATTTTTATTTCCAGCAGGATTTTTTATCACTGTTCATCCAGGAATCCCCTGTCCGGTATCTTACAATTCTGTCGGCCTATAACTTCGTTAATCCCGATATCCTGACACCCCCTCCACAGGACCTGCAATCATAGGAAATTATCTTCTTTTCAATTTTACTGCTGAACCAGATAACAGCTGGCCATTTTGCCGGGAATTCATGGCGAATTGTCCTGAGATTATCTTATAACGGAAACCTTGCCGTTGCAATAACACCAAAAGAAAAGAAGAAACCGGTTAAAACGCAACCAAAGTCCCTATATATGTTTCCTCCGGATATCAGTGATCGATAGTAAATTCCCGCAGGATTCAAGTTGTTATTTCATTGTGGTTAATGGTTTATGACAGCAGGTGACTGCGGTTGCGTTTTTCAGTTGAAACAGGCATTTAGAGCGTCATTTAGAATGTTTCGTCATTGCAAACATCATCATAATATCAGCGCTTTTTTTACCTTTGTGACCATCAATTCATTATTGTTCCATTTAACAACAAAACTACAAATCTCATGAAGAAAATCACATTACTTTTTACGGTAATGATTCTTTTAACCGGACTCAGCGCCTCTGCAAAACAAGTGGAGTTAAAAGACGCAAGACTGGCGGCAAAGAATTTTTATTTTGAGCGCCTTTCGAGGAATCTCCACCAGGCGGTAGCGTACAATTCAGTCTCTATCAGCGAAGAATTCGTGGAAAAAGACGGAACCAGGCCCGTTTACTATGTTTTTAACTTTGCAGGAAATGGTTATATCATCATTTCTGCCGATGATTGCTGTTATCCTGTGATCGGCTATGCGTTCGACACGAAATACACGGAAGGAAACCAGCCTGATAACTTTGTCTTCTGGATGGGCGCCCGCAAACAGGAGATTATCGGAAATATTTCCGGCAATGTTCAGCCTGACCCTGCGACAACAACCGAATGGAACCGTTTGCTGACACCGGTTCCCCTTGTGCTGCCCGATGCCTCCTCGGCAGTAACCGACGTGGCCCCGCTGATTACCAGTACCTGGGATCAGGGATTTCCCTATAATTTCCTTTGCCCGGCCGATGCCACCTGCGGCTCCTTCGGCGGCCATGTTACGGTCGGCTGCGTTGCCACTGCCATGGCCCAGATCATGTATTACTGGAGATGGCCCTGGACCGGTTCGGGACAACGTTGCGACAGCTGGATGAAATATGGCCAGTTGTGTGCCGATTTTGCCAACACCACCTACGACTGGAACGGGATGACCGATTCTCCCTCCAAGGAATGCAACCCGATCGCACTGATATCCTATCATGCAGGAATCAGTGTAAACATGCAGTACAATGTTGATAACCTTTGCTCTTCAGGGGCCCAGACTGCCTCTGTTCCCTATGCAATGTCGACCTATTTCAAATATGCAAGTTCAATCACCTATGCCAACAAATCCTCCTATTCCACAACCGACTGGAATAACCTGCTCACGGGAGATCTGAACCTTGCAAAGCCTATTGAATACAGTGGTTTTGAACCCAACAATGGCGGCGGCCACGCCTGGGTATGCGATGGTTACCAAGGGACCGATTATTTCCACATGAACTGGGGATGGAGCGGTTCCTCCAACGGTTACTTCTATCTTACAAACCTCAACCCGGGTGGTTATACCTTTAACGTCTCGCAGGGCGCCGTGATGCATATCCAACCCAATACCTCACAATATCCGGCCTTTTGCTCCGGTAATACGATCGTGAATACCTACGATTTCGGATCGATCGAAGACGGCAGCGGCCCGGCGGCCGATTATCAGAATAACAGCAACTGCAGCTGGCTCATCGCCCCCGACGACAGCATCAATACCATAACCCTTACCTTTGCCCGGTTTGCCACAGCCCCCGGCGACCTGGTTAGGGTTTATGACGGTGGTGATGCATCGGCTCCTTTGCTGGGAACCTATTCAGGTACACCGGGAACCATGCCTTCCGTAACCTCCACAGGTCCTAAAATGTTCGTAACCTTTGTTACCGATGGTTCGGGAACGGCGAACGGATGGATGGCCAACTACACCACCAATGTCAATAAATTCTGTGAATCCTCCACCAACATCCTGGATGCCTTTGGTACCATCACCGATGGCAGCGGTCGTTTCCAATACCGTAACCAATCGAGTTGCCGCTGGAATATCATGCCTCCTGGAGCCTCAAAAGTTGTGCTTACCGTGAACAGCTTCAATACCGAAGCGGGTAATGACAAACTGATGATCTATGATATGGGAACCGGCACGCTGATGGCCACCCTTTCGGGCGTTTACAGCACCCCCCCCGGGCCCTTTACCACCACCACAGGCAAGATGATGCTGCAGTGGTTTACCAACAACTCCGTCAGGGGCGATGGTTGGGAAGTAAGCTTTTCCCCGATGGTTGGTGTGGATGAACAGAACTCATTCAACGATCTCTCGGTCTATCCCAACCCGGCAAGCCAGGTGGTCAATATCAGCTTTGCCATCTGCGAACCCCAGAATGTCAGGGTCGAAATACTGTCGCTAAACGGCGAGTCGCTGTTCACCGACAATCTTGCCTATTTTAAAGGCAACTATCTGAAAGGAGTTGACGTATCGGCATTTGCCAAAGGTATCTATATGCTGAAACTGAAATCTGACCAGGGTACTACCGTTAAAAAAATCGTGGTACAATAAGCGTCAGTATCGGAAAAGAAAAAGGTGGATCCGGGAATTACAACCCCGCATCCACCTTTCTTTTTTAAACGGTAATGAATCTCCGGCTATTGGTCTTTTTTGGTGGTGTCCATTCCAAAAGGTTTATAGAGAGGGCAAAATCCGATCAGGCTTGTCAGGATGAAGATCCCGGCAACGATCAGCAGGACAATAGCCAGAACGCCCGAAATGACCTTGGCGAAAAACAGGGCAGCGATGACGATAGCCACCAGAATCCTGAGTACTTTGTCAATTAATCCCATGTTCTGTTTCATACTTGTCAGTTTTGAATTTGGTTTAAAGGTAAGATGAATACAAATATATACATAAGTAAATTAATCTGAAACAAATGGTTTCCGGGAACCGGAATAAAAAAAGTTGCTTTTTCTCTTTGAAAATGGCCGGGGATTTCGTATCTTTGTCTTACGTTCAGGGGTGTTATTCAGCTGTTTACTGTTTCGCATTTCACATTTCGCATTTCTCAAGCAAAGTAACATCTTAGATACGCCACCCTATGTCGTAGTGTAAAATTGCATCAATCAAAATCTATTGTAAGGAAAACCAGGATTCGGCAGTCAGCTGATCCGTTATTTCATATTTATACCTGAATTCATTGGTATGTTTGTTGTAAACATAATCCTGTGCCCATTTCTCATGTTGTTCCTGTATTTGCCTGATAGCATCGGTTATCAGACACAGTTCACCGTCGGTCATGGTCGGGTGCAGGGAAAGCCTTACCCATCCTGGTTTTTCCGACAGATCCCCGTCATTGATCTTGTCGGTTATCGATTTTGACTGCTCGTGACTTACCCGCAGCAGATAATGGCCGTATGTGCCGGCGCAGGCACATCCGCCCCTGACCTGGATGCCAAAACGGTCGCTGAGCAATTTCACCACCAGGTTATAGTGGATGGAATCAAGATAAAAGGAGATAACCCCCAGGCGGTCTTTAACCTTTCCGGCCAGGATATGCAATCCCGGAATCTGCAAAAATTCCCGGAATGCGATGTCAATCAGTTCGTTTTCACGCTGATGTATCTTTTCGACAGTCATCTGGTTTTTAAGTTCGATGGCAAGGGCGGTACGGATAGCCTGTAAAAATCCGGGAGTGCCGCCGTCCTCCCTGACTTCGATATCGTCGATGAACTTATATTCGCCCCACCGGTTGGTCCATTCTACGGTACCGCCCCCCGGCTGATCGGGAACTTTAAGTTTATAGAGAGATGAATCGAATATCAGCACGCCCGACGATCCCGGACCACCCAGGAATTTGTGGGGGGAGAAATAGATGGCATCCAGCCTTTCCAGCGGATCGGCAGGGTGCATATCGATCGCATCATAGGGTGCGGATGCAGCATAATCGATGAAGGCATGCCCGCCGTATTCGTGCATCAGCCGGGCCATCTGGTGTACCGGGGTCCGGATCCCGGTAACATTGGAACAGGCGGTAAAGGAGCCGATCTTATTACGGCGGTTTTGATATTTTTTAAGTGCATTTTCAAGATGAACCAGGTCAACCAGCATATCTTCACCCGGTTCCAGCACGATCACCTCAGCGCTTGTTTCATACCAGGAGGTTTGGTTTGAATGGTGTTCCATATGGGTCACGAATACCACCGGAAGATCACTCTCATTAAGGTCGTGCTGATGGGAGGGGTCGCCGCAGTGCTTCATCCCGAGTATCCGCTGGAACTTCACGATGGCCCCGGTCATCCCGAATCCTGTGGTGATAATCACATCGTTTGGCCCGGAATTTACATGGGCTTTGATTTTCCTGTGGGCCAGGTGATAGGCATCGGTCATCAGTTTCCCGTTCTCACTCGTTTCGGTGTGGGTATTCCCCACAAATGGTCCGATCCTGCTGATCATAATATCCTCAATGGTACTGTATAACCGGCCGCTGGCAATCCAGTCGGCATAGATCATCGTTTGCCGGCCATACGGTGAATTGAACCGGCAGTCGTGGCCGATCACCTTTTTCCTGAATTGTTCAAAATATTGTTCAGTGGTCATCTTCTCATTCTGCATCGTAATTTATTTAAATTCAACCGTCCCGGTGGGTTTTCAAACTTGCCCCGGCATGTAATGACAGAAGGCACAAAAAGACAGTTTCCCATAGAGAAACTAATGTGTCCTAATGTGCCTATGTGGTAAAAAAAGATTCTTCTACCCATATCGTCAACTGCAAAATTAACCAAAATACAGTAAGGTTCGTCACCTTAACGACGGGTAAATAAGGAAATCCGGTGAGGAATCATGTAAAGATAATCTGGGTCTGAAGTCCGCCGCACTTCTCATAAAACTGGCCAACGGTCAGCACCTCTTTCACCCCATCCCAGAGATCCTCCTTTTTCAGCTTGAACATATCCATTGCCAGTTTACAGGCATAAACCTCGCCACCGCCTGCTTCAATCATCTCCAGGAATTCGGTAACGGGAGGGATATCAAGTTTCTCCATCTGGCTGCGCATCATAGCCGATACGCCTGCTTCAACTCCCGGGATGACGCCCAGAAGGGTTGGGAAGGGGAGTCCCCCGGGCATACGCATGGCCGGGTTCCCGGTCACGCCCGTATGGAGACTGTTCATTGTCTTTTTTGTGATGGCGTCAAGGCCGAAAAAGGTAAAGAATAATTTTGTTTCAATACCTTCCATTACAGCGCCATTGCCCATTACCAAAGCTGCATATACATCTTCAATGGTGCCTTTTGCACAGATGATACAAACTTTCCTTAGGGGAAATTCTTCGTTTGCCATGATTGTTGAATTAATGATAGGGAAAAGAAATTTTAGTTTACTGCCAATTAAACACAGGATGCCGGTTTGGGGATCCCCGCCACTTTGGCGGCCTTTTTCATGGGAGCTCCGGGGAATAATCCATAAAATCCTTTGATGTCGATGATCCCGGAGTTCCCAACAGACCGGATGGTAAGGGCTTCGCCTTTGGCAAAGCGTTCGCGCAGGAAGTCAAGAACAGCCATGTGCTTGTCTGTAAGCTGTATACCCTCCTCTTTGGCAATTTCTACTGCCAACTCTTTGTTCCATTGTTCTGGATCGGTGAAATAACCCTCTTCATTGACATCGACGGTTACCCCCGCAAAAATTTTCTGTGCCATAGTTTAAATGATTGAATGGTTAAATGAGCAGATTGGTTAAGTGAACGAATGAAAATGTTTTATAAAACGACCTTTTACTATTCAAATTTAAGGATAATTCAGGTTTCAAAAACAACAGGGACCCGGTATCCTGTGAAATTCAGGACGCCGGTAACCGGTTTATTGCCTGTATAAGTCTTAAGGTATAGGATAATGATTTGCGGACATCCGGAGAATTGAGCTGTTTCATGATCCCGAAGAGCGATTTGTTGTCAAGCTTCTCATCCATTTTTACTGTTGCCAGCACCATGGTTGTGTGATTCAAGGCAGTAATCATCTCCGGTCGGGTGAGGTTGCGTATGATACCGGCGATCGTGCCGGCATTGGCCTGCAGATTATGCAGGTCTTCGACGGTAAATGCCATGATAAATTTATCCATCACCTTCATCATTTCGGCGCCAAAGGTAAAATAGCCCTTCTGGTCGAGTTCATTCATCTTATTCACAGCATCCAATCCCACCTGGTGAAGGACAGGTGAGATATCGGCCATGAAATCGCGGGCGCTTTCGAGCAATTCAAGCATTTCATGGAAGGTCCCGATATTTTGCAGGATTTTGATAAGCAACATGGGCAGATCGCTGTGTTCAAAGTCAACCTGCGATTTATCGAGCATCACAACCGATTGCTGAAAGGCATCTTTGGCCACAATACTTAGGTCGGCGACCAGGTCGTCAAATTCCTCCCGGTTTCGCTTTTGCAACTCAACACTTTCAAGGATCAGGTCCATCTTCCGGTTGAGTTCGGATATCTGTTCCTGGATTGTTTTTTCTGTCATGGGCTGAAGCATTACATTTTTTTACCTGCCAT
>CAIYQH010000030.1 GCA_903928285.1 uncultured Bacteroidales bacterium | reverse complement strand
GACAGACCAAAGCTCCTTCCAAGTGAGGGGAAATTCGTCTGACCCCTTCCCGCACGGTCTTTTCAGCCAACTTTTGCAAGTTCAGGTCCAAGGCTGCGGTTACTTCCAATCCCCCCTGTTCGATAACCTGTACTCCGTACCGTTCGATCAGCTTGCTCCGGACATGGGCGAGGTACTGCGGCGCCTGTCCGGACGGCACGATTGATGGCGGATGGGTGCGCAAGTTTTTTTGCCGCCGTGGGGTAATCATGCCCAAATCCACCATCCTTTTGAGGACGACGTCCCTCCGTCCAGTCACCGCTGCCGGTTTCCCCAAAGGATTGTATCTGCCCGGGTTCTTGGGAACGCCGGCCAGCAGTGAACACTCAGCGTCAGTCAGCTCCTCCGGGTTCTTATCGAAATAGAGACGGGCCGCCTGGGCAATGCCCCAAGCTCCGTTTCCAAAATATATTTCGTTGAAAGACATCTCAAGAATCTGCTTTTTAGTGTATTTTTGTTCAAATTCAATGGCCATGATGCCTTCCTTGACCTTTCGATCAAGAGTTTTCTCCCCGGAGAGATATTTATTCTTGATGAGCTGCTGGGTGATGGTGGATCCCCCTTCAGCCATTTTCCCCTTAATAACATCCTTTACCAATGCCCGGGCTATCCCTTGAACATCTATCCCGCCATGTTCATAAAAACGGCCATCTTCGACAGCCACCACCGCTTTTTGCAGGAAGCTTGGAATGTGGTCGATGGAGATCCAATAACGTTTTTCAGGGAGTAGCCGGCCGACGAAACGCCCATGCCGGTCAAAGACTCTGATGGAAGATAAAGCGGACGGCAGGAGTGGATACGCCGCGATTGATTCCTGTGCCGGAGCCGTAGAAACAATGGTTACCGCAAGGAAAAGACATGAGGCCAAGGAAATATAGCTCTTTTTTAGAAGTGGTGAAAGATGGGAAAACAAGATGGTTGCTTACTCCTTCCTGGTGATAGGATACGAATTACAGATCCTGAATTTTAAGACTTTTACTGACTGTCCATTAAAAGCTGATAAAATAAAATTTACCTATCTATTAGCGTAAAAACAGCGTACTATGAACACCGGACTACCTGCCGGAATTACTTCACTTAGTCATTTCGAACCCTCTTTTATTGGGTCCCCTCCATCCACCTCCCGGTCAAACCCTTTGGAACAGTTCACCCTGTTCCCTTTCCGAACCTTCATGTCACAGTAAAATATTTACCATGACGGGGCGCTTTACCTGTGTGGTGGGTATAAAACGAGTAGTAACTGTTGCTAACCCTATCAGATGAGGAGTGAACATGACTATCAAGCGAGGTACCGTAGTGAGCCATGCCGGAGCTATTGAATGGGGAGTCGGCAAAGTGGTGGAAGTGAGCGCTCTCAAAGCGACTATCCAGTTCAGTGACGGCATCATCAGAAAGATTGCCTCTTCGCATTACCTTAACCTTCAGCCGGGCGACGCCGCTTCTTTCGTTCCTATTCCCGACAGCACCCCTGCGGTAAAAAAGGCTCGGGCAACTCCTGTAAAAAAAGAAAAAATAGTTAAGCAACCTGTTTTGCCTGTGGTGTAATCGTCAGGCCGATCGACTTCTACTCCTTATCCTGTCCCGGCAAAAAATCTTTCCCTGAGAGCTGAGACCAATGCCTTCCCCTTCATGCCACTCATAACCTCCGGTAGCTCGGCCAACAGTTGCCGATACGTTTCTCCTTCAGGTTCGGACAAGACCGCTTGAAATCGACTTTCCACCTCCAAGGTCGCAAGTTCAACCCTGGCCCTTTCTTCGGTCGCAATCTGCTCCTTGAGTCTTGCAGCCCGGATCTCGGTCGGAGTCTGGTAGCCACGGGCCGGCGGGTAGCACCCGGCAGTTTTTCGCAGCACACCAAAGAACCAGTTGATAGGGTCTTTGACATCAGATTCTTTGCTGTTCATCACCAGGTCCCAGCGGGCCCATGCCAGTTGTTGCCGCATTTCGTCCGGGCCAACATCAAAATCGGCGCACCAAATCTGCACCTGCTTTTCTTGCAGGTGCTGTTCCTGCCAGTACAGCATCTCTGGTCCGGAAAGGATTATGGATTCCTTTTTGAAGGGTTGAGCAGAAGTAGTTAGTTTTTCTCTACTACTACTACTATAGGGAACTTCACGATCGGTGTGTAAACCGGAGGGCATAGTTTTATAGGGTTCGGTTTGCAACGAAACATCCCCATCACCATATGTACCGGTTTCTATTTCGGTGTGGATGTCGTTGCGGATGGTTTGCAACGTTCCGTTATTGTTTCTGAGACGGTCGTAAAACACTGAGCACTTTTGCCTGTTGATAGTATAGGTGAACCCACGCTCTTTGTGGTTGTAGTACCGCTCTATGTTATTGATGTACCCGTGTTTTGCCAGAATTGCTACAGTTCTCTGCACCGTCCCGAATGGAACACAGGTATCTTCTACAATGTGCAACCGGTTTGATTTTCCGCCCGCCTCTATAAGATACAAGAGGACAGCGCCTTGGTGAGGTGTGAAGGGTAGCCATAAATCCGGGTGAATATGAGCATAAGAACCGGTTCGGGTGCTGCTTTTAGCAGTGGTATGCAAGCCGGTTTGCAATTCAGTATCTATATCGGTATGAGTGCCGGTTTGTATACTGGTTTGCACTGTGGGGTGTAAGGGTGTGTAAGTATCGGTTCCTGTTCCGGTTTCAATACCGGTGTCGTGATGTGTAACCCGGTTTACAATCTGGTTGACATGCCGGTTTACAACCCGGATCTTGTGTTGGTGTGCAACCCGGTGTGTATCCT
>CAIYQH010000029.1 GCA_903928285.1 uncultured Bacteroidales bacterium | reverse complement strand
GATTTCTCCTGTGGGCCGAAAACACGCTTCCTGTCATGTATGATCTGAACAGCACTGCCGGGATAAAGGCTTACGGTCTGCAGGAAGAAGGTTTCCCGGGGAAGGTGCGCTTCATCCAGATGACACGGATGGATGGCGATGACGCGAGTTGCCTGAACCTGAACAAGGTTTCCCGGCCCGTGATGCTTGGAATTCCTCCGAATTTGTTCGATCGTTTGCAGGCGTTTAGCTTCACCAGTCTTCTCCCCTCGGTTAACCGGGACCATCCCTGGAATTACCTGGATAACCGGCTTGCTCCCGATATAATTGCCGGATTTGCTGACCAGACGGTCATTACCTGGGCTCTTGGCAGGAACATCGGCGATACCCTGATTTACCAGGATGAATCGGGGAAAAAACTAAAAATTATCCTCGCGGGAGGACTGGACAATTCCATCTTCCAGGGAAACATCGTGGTTTCCGACAACCTGCTGCGTTTGTTTTATCCCTCGGCTGGCGGCTCACACGTCATGCTGATTGACGGAGAGGCACTTCCCGGGGATACCCTTGCGCGGCGGCTTGAAATGCTGTTCCGCGACCAGGGCATGATGGTCACCCCCACTTCGTCGCGACTTGCTGCATTTGCTGCAGTTGAGAACACCTATCTTTCGGTATTCCTGCTGCTGGGCGGACTTGGCGTAATGATCGGCACGGTGGGGCTGGGGATTGTGATCCTTCAGAATATCCGCCAGCGAAAAAGCGAATTTGCCGTTTATCTCGCGCTTGGCTTCCGCAAGAAGTTTATCCTGCAGTTGATCATGGCGGAACATGCCATGATGCTGTTGTCTGGCCTGTTGCTAGGGCTGATCTCTGCACTTGCCGGCATTTTGCCATCCCTTGTTTCACCGGGATATGCCGTGCCGGGATTATTCATTTCAGGTATTATCCTGGTCATTTTTCTCAATGGGTTGTTATGGATATGGTTCCCTGCAAAAGCAGCAGTGAAGAACGATCTCCTGCCCGGGTTACGGGATGAATAGCAGGAATTCAAAGTATCAACCAATTATTTACACTTGTTTTTATGCGATCGCTTGAGTTCAAACAATTCCTGCCGGGTTCAATTCCCGAAGCATGGAGGTTTTTCAGCAATCCCGCCAACCTGGGCAAAATCACGCCGCCGGCGATGAATTTTGTCATCCGGTCGGAGGTGCCTGCAAACATATATCCCGGGCTGATCATCATCTACCGGGTATCGCCGGTGGCGGGCATGCCGGTGAAATGGGTCACGGAGATTACCCATGTTGATGAAAACCATTTTTTTGTAGATGAGCAGCGTTGCGGGCCCTATGCAATCTGGCATCATGAACATCATTTTGAAGAAGTGGCCGGTGGGGTGATGATGACAGATAAGCTCTTCTATAAGGTGCCTTTTGGCATTTTCGGGCGCATTGCTGACGGGTTGTTCGTTCACAAAAAGGTGCAGGGGATTTTTGCCTATCGGGCAAAGATTTTGGAGGATTGGCGGGGTGGTTACTATTCACCCCTGTTCAAAAACAGGGGTTGTTAACAATTTGGGGTTAATTATTTTGATTATTTCTGTAATCTATGCGATGTTAACAATTTGTGTT
>CAIYQH010000028.1 GCA_903928285.1 uncultured Bacteroidales bacterium | reverse complement strand
TGGATACACTGATAATGGCCGAATTAAAAAGAGAGGCATTGCTTACAAGTCCGCAAGTTGAAGTCGCGCTAATGCCCGAGGGGAATTTACTACCGCTAATAGGAAGTGTTCTGTTGGCTTTCGGAGAAGAAAAGGCCCAATCAACACGCTTTAACCGTGAATATACTGCTTTAAAGACCGAAAAACCCTATGACGAAACGCTACGTTTGGATAAGTATTCTTCGGCTGAACTAATAAAGGTTCTGTTTCAGGCAGAGAAGGAAGCCGGATCCAATCTGGAATTGTCGATACCCATAATTGCCAATGTGGTTGAAAAGGTGACGGAAAGATTACTCGCCGGTGGACGCTTAATTTATGTGGGGGCAGGCACTAGCGGACGCCTTGCTGCGATCGACACCGTCGAGATCGCATGTACGTTTGGCTTCCCCCGCGATAGGGTTTTAACATTTATCGCCGGAGGAATTGCAGATGCTGCCATTGATATTGAAACCCGGTTTGAAGAAGACGCAAGTAGTGTTCCCGACCTTTTAGTTGCAAATGTTTCTGAGAAGGACGTTGTGGTAGGCATATCGGCCAGTGGCTCTGCTTACTATGTTCAATCGGCCCTTGGATTTGCCAAATCGATTGGCGCATTCAGTGTGATGATTCAGGAAGAAGCATCTGAGGAATTGTCATTTTGTGATGAAATAATCGCCCTTCGGTCGGGGAACGAAGTCCTGGCAGGTTCCACCAGGATGAAGGCTGGCACAGCAACCAAGAAAGTGCTGAACTTTCTTTCTACAGCTACAATGGTACGATTGGGGAAAGTGCATGGCTGTTACATGACCGATTTGGAGTGCATCAATGAAAAATTGGTAAAACGGGCAGAATACATCCTTAAAGTCTTATTTGACATTGATCCGAAGCAGGCTTATCAAGTGTTGAAAGATCAACACTTTAGTTTAAATCAGGCAATTCATACACTTCAAATAAAAAGAGAACATAAAAATGCGAAATAAACCTAATTATTTGGTTCCCCTTATTTTTGTGGGGATGTTTTTTCTTCTGCTTGGGTTTTCCCTTGGGATCAACGGGTTGCTCATCCCCTATTTGAAAAAGGCTCTTTCGCTGAGTAATGCTGATTCTTATCTAGTTGTGACGGCATCCTTTAGTGCATTTGTTGTTTTAGGTTACCCTTCTGGTTTGGTAATAAAAAGACTGGGTTATAAAAAAAGCATTATAATTTCGTTTGCAATTTTTGCATTGGGACTTTATCTGTTTATTCCTTCCGCAAAACAGGAGAGTCTAACATTATTCCTGATCGCTTCGTTTGTTTGCGGTTCCGCAAACACATTGCTGCAAACAGCAATAAATCCCTACATTACCATCTTAGGTCCTGTTGATTCTGCCGCCAGGCGTTTGAGCATCATGGTGATATGCAACAGGGCAGGTTGGGCGCTGGCTCCTATCTTTTTGGCGATGTTCCTGGATTTATCCCAAACTAACGTGCAACTCTCCGATATGTATTTGCCCTTTTACATGATCGTTGGGGTGTTTGTTTTGCTGGGTATTGCAACCTTTTTTGCTCCTCTTCCCGAAATAAAAGCTGAAGGAGAAGAAGACGATAATGGGTCAGATAAAACTGACAAACAAGGTAATATATACGCTTCTAAAAAAAATATCTGGCAATTTCCACATTTATTGTTAGGAGTAGTGACGCTTTTCTTTTTTGTTGGAGTTGACACGCTTACCCTTGTTTCGCCTGTTGACTTTGCCAATACCCTGGGATTGGATCATCCGGAACAATTCACCATGCATACCGTAATTGCAACATCCTTGGGTTGTATATTGGGAATTGTTTTTATCCCTCGCTATATCTCACAATTGACAGCCCTGCAGATGGGGTCTATCTCAGGACTAATTATTTCAATTCTGATTTTACTTCTCCCCCTGGAATAGCTATTCACCTTGTTTCATTGATGGGTTTTGCGATTTCCCTTGTTTGGGGAGCTTTATGGCCTTTAGCGATATCAAATCTGGGCCGGTTCACAAAAACAGGCGCATCATTTCTGGTAATGGCCATAGTTGGAGGAGCAATCCTCCCTTTGTGTT
>CAIYQH010000027.1 GCA_903928285.1 uncultured Bacteroidales bacterium | reverse complement strand
GGTCGACAATTTCCAGGTTACTTACCCTAACTGTACCGCGATCCTGGGCGGCCTGGAGATCAGCGGCAACGATATCACGAGCCTGGCGGGGTTAAACGCAATAACCTCCGACCTGTCCTGGCTGTACATTTCGGACTGTCCGGCGCTGACAAGCCTTGCCGGGCTGAACAACCTGGGATCCATCGGGAACTACCTCATGATAGAGAACTGCAATGCGCTCCATAACCTGTCGGGGCTGAACAACCTGGTTACCATTAAATCGCTGACCATAACAGACTGCAGTAATCTTGAAAACCTGTCAGGACTGCAGAATCTTACCACCATCAATGGCTATATTGAAATCAGGAATTGCAGTTCCATTACCAGCCTGACAGGGCTGACCGGGTTATCTACCTTTGTTAGTTCGCTTGATATATCCAACTGCAGTTCCCTTGCTACGCTGGATGGCCTTAACAACCTGGCGGCAGTTCATGGAGAATTTAATATTATCAGCTGTCCCTCGTTGAACAGCCTTATGGCATTGGGCAACCTGCAACATATCAATGGCAACTTCTGGCTGAAAGGCTGCAGTTCGCTGACCAATTTTACCGGGTTATGGAACCTGGCCGACATTTGGACTTCATTGATACTGGAGAACAACATCAACCTGAAGAGCCTGGGCGGTTTTGACCACCTTACATTCCTGGGCGGCAACGTGATGATCGAACAATGCGATTCCCTTACAAGCCTGGCGGGGATGGTCAGCCTGCATAAGGTCGGCGCCAGTATACATATTACAAACTGCAATTCGCTGACCAGCATGGCAGGGTTGGAAAGCCTGACCTCCATCGGGCTGACCCTCGACATAACCAGCTGCGGTTCCCTGGCAAGCCTGCACGGGATTGACAATATTGCCGCCGGCTCGATCTATACCCTCAATGTTACAGGAAACGGGGCGCTGAGCTCCTGCGCAATGCACAACATCTGCGATCTGCTGGCGAATCCCAACGGATCGATCGCTATTACCGGCAATGCAGCCGGCTGCAACAGCCCGCAGGAGGTTCAGGATTCCTGTACCCTTTCCGGGACATTGCCGGCCGGATCAGGCAGTTTGCCCGAGGTTTGGCCCAACCCGGCATCCTCTCTTATCACAGTCGGAACATTCACAAAAGGAAATATCTATGTGCTGAATACAGCCGGCCGGCAGGTGCTGGGCCGTTCCGTCACAGAACCTGCAACAGTCCTATACGTTGGTTCGCTGCCTGCCGGCGTCTATGTGATCAGGGTCGTTGAACCATACAAAGCCAGAACCATGAAGCTTGTTATAGAGTAACTTCCTGATATATGCAGGAAAGTCCCCCTATTGATACGACCACCCGGGGGATAAAGAGACCGGCCGCAGGGTAAATTTTTGTTTTTACGCAGGACTCTGCTATATTTGTAAGCGATAATTAGCAAACAACTATGGCTGTAAAACTGAGAACCCTTCTGTTCATCCTGCTCGCCGGGGCAGGCATCAGCGCTACTGCGCAATTCTCCAACCTGATCGTATTCACGCAGGAGGAGGCACCCTTTACCCTCATCCTCAACGGCATCCAGCAAAATCCCGAAGCCATGACCAATGTGAAGATCACCGGGTTAAAGGCGCCGGATTACAAGGTCCGGATCCGGTTTCAGAACGAGGCGATACCCGAGATCAACAAAACCGTTTATCTTCAGACAGAGACCGAATCGACCTATGAAATTCTGAAGAACAACAAGGGAATGCAGGTGATGCGCCTGATGAACAGCATCCCGCTCGACCAGGCTGCGGAGGCTGTGACCGGCCAGCAGATCTATGATTACACCACAACCCCCCGGGTGAGCAGTACCACAGTGAGCCGGACCACCACGGTCAACATGGGGGGATTCCCCGGCGGGCCAGGCATTACCACCACCACCACGCAAACCACCATGGGCGGGGCGGAGCAGACTGCGATCGAAATCAACCATACCGGCATGGATCAGAATTCCGGGTTTAACCGCAACGACGACCGTCGCCGGGACAGCGATCCGGGACGCGGCAATGAACGGCACAGGGATAATTACGGCAATCGCAACAACGGCAAAAGCAACATGGGCGACGACGACCACGGGGAATATTCGGGACCAAAGGGCTGCCCGAGGCCCATGAGCAACGAATCGTTCGATGCGGCCGTGGAATCGATCAATGCGAAAACCTTTGCCGACAGCAAACTTACCATCGCCAAACAGGTTGCCGCTGCCAACTGCCTGCGTGCCAGCCAGGTCAGGACGATCATGAAACTCTTCACCTTCGAATCGGACCGGCTTGAATTTGCCAAGTATGCCTACGCATATACCTGGGATATCAAAAATTATTTCGTGGTGAATGATGCCTTTGAATTCGAATCGTCGATCGGCGAGTTGAACAGGCATATTAACGGGAAAAAATAGTACTCCCTGCAGTATATTCAGAAAACAAACGATGAAAAAGTTCCTGTTCAGGATATTGACCGTTTTAAAGTATTTTGTCATTCTTTATTTTGCATCCTCCCTCTTTTTCGTCATCCTGTACAGGTTTGTCAACCCGCCGGTTACGCCCCTGATGCTGATCAGGCTGGTGGAGCAGGCAACAGGCGGTCAAACTGTGAAACTGAACAAACAGTGGATACCCATCGGCGAAATATCCCCGAACCTGCCGCTTGCCGTGGTGGCATCGGAGGACAACCTCTTCTTCGAACATTCGGGGTTTGACTTTGAATCCATCGAAAAGGCCCGTGAATTCAACAAACAGAAGCAGGGCACTAAAGTCAGGGGAGCAAGTACCATCTCCCAGCAAACAGCCAAAAATGTATTCCTGTGGGGGCAACGGTCGTGGATCCGCAAGGGCCTTGAAGCCTATTTCACCGTGCTGATCGAATTTGTGTGGGGGAAAAAACGCATTCTCGAGGTTTACCTGAATGTGATCGAGACCGGGAAGGGGCTGTACGGTGTGGAGGCGGTCTCCCGGGCCAGTTTCGGGAAGCCTGCCTCACGTGTCAGCCGCAGCGAGGCGGCGTTGATTGCGGCAGTGCTGCCAAATCCAGTCAAATGGAGCCCCTCCTCCCCCACCCCCTATATTACCGGCCGGCAACAATGGATCTTATGGAATATGAATAACATCGGGAATCTCAGTTATTGATTTCACATTTCAGATTTCACATTTCAGATTTAACATTTCAGATTTAACATTTCAGATTTCGCATTTCACATTTTTTGCCCGCCAACAACTTTTATCTTCATTTTTGATTTTATCGCATTAAACAATCTCACCAGTTGTTCAACCTCCGAATAGAATTCCTTCGTTTTGGCAACATCAAGCAATTTGATACGAATCAAATAATCAAGCCAGAACAGGGTTTCGTCACACTCCTCTACGACAATACATATCTTGGCATAAAATTCCGCATCGGAGCGAGCACGCGTTGCAGCCCGGAAATTTGCAGCAACGGATGATGAACTCCGTATGATCTGATTCACTCCCGGGCGGATGATCCAGGAAACCTTTTTATCTTTCAGGAGCCAATAAAGTGTCGCTGCCATCTGAATTGTCCTTTCACGCAGATGGTCGTTAAATTTTAATTTGTCCTGATATTTCACTGTGTCCATTCTTTTTGTGATTAATCAGGTATGTGGCATAAAAGTGAAGGATTTGTTGATAAGTTATTTGAATATGTGATGTTGGTGGGCAAGAAATGGCAAATGCGAAATCTGAAATGCGAAATCTGAAATGC
>CAIYQH010000026.1 GCA_903928285.1 uncultured Bacteroidales bacterium | reverse complement strand
GGAATCTGAACAGGATGCCATTTTCATATCGTTTCACCTCCCGCTGGCCGAACTTCAAAACCTGCTTGAATGGCAGTGTGTTGACCTTGAGAAGTCGCAACCTGCAGGAGATCCCGGGTTTATGCACAGGATCATCGTGTACAACTTTGAAACAGGTATCGGGTCGATTGACCTGTTCGGGGAGAGATGCAAACACCTTGAAACCCTCAGCGCGGGTTACCAGATGATCTTCTGGCTTGATAAGACCCCCGACCAGCTAATCGAACATTACCTGGATGAATGGACCCGGCAGGATCCGGTCCGTACCGGATTGCTGGTACCCCGGTTCGCTAAAGCCATGTCGGGAATGCGTCATATATTTCCGGTAGTGAAACAGGATCCGTTACCCGACAATGGTTTGTGTGAAAAGGTTCGCTCCCTGCTGACCGCCGAACGGGAGTTCAATCCGGGGATCCTCTCCTTTGACAACAAAATCAAGGCGGAAATTAAGCGGTGCTGTGCGACTGATATCGCCTCCTGCCTGCAACGCCATTCACGCGACAACAAAAATTGCAGTGGCATAGAAGGACTGATCCTGAAAATGGAACAGCTTTCCTTTTCTTTTTACGACCATGTTTGGGATTCACTCTCCGACGACGAGCAGTTCCTGCTCCTTGACCTGGCCCAGGATACGCTGTTGAACCTCAAAGACAGGAAGACCATCGCCCAGCTGATGGGAAAGGGCATCCTCCGCCACCAGGGACGCATCGAATTTGTCAGTCCCTCCTTTAAAAACTATATTCTCACGGAGATTGACCAGTCATCCTTTGAAAAGATGCAGAAAAAGATCGAACTGGAGGGAACCTGGAATAGGTTCAAGGTGCCGGTGATCCTGGTCGGGACGAGCCTCGCGGTATTCCTGTTCATCACTCAGCAGGACTTCCTCTCCAACATGAACACCATCCTGATCTCCGCCGGT
Source organism: uncultured Bacteroidales bacterium (assembly GCA_903928285.1). Taxonomy (GTDB): domain Bacteria; phylum Bacteroidota; class Bacteroidia; order Bacteroidales; family FEN-979; genus CAIVAT01. Next base: position 1,960 of record CAIYQH010000026.1, on the reverse strand, counting down.
ACCCTGGTCGGGGTCTACCTCAAGTTCAGCGGGCTGTTTTCAAAAGCAAAGGAGCAGGTCTGAATAATATGCAGGAAACATAGCAGGGCAGCCTTTCCTGTAAAAACTATTTAACAGGCTCCGGGTATCTTCCGGCCATCTGCCTTTCGATCATCCATCCCGGGTATTCCGGTGTCAGGGCGCTGATCTTCTCGAGTTTCCCGAGATCCTCCTCCGCCAGGGTGAGACGTGTGGCAGCAATATTGTCGATCAACTGGTCGCGGCGTTTCGCCCCGACGATGATGCTGGTAACCACCGGCCGTGTAAGCAGCCATGCCAAAGCAATTTGGGCAACCGATACGCCATGATTCCCGGCAATTAACTTCATCACATCGACCACATCCCAAGCCTTTTCCTTGTTGATCGGCGGGAAATCGAATTCATCCCTGCGGCTGTCGCCGGCCTTTTGGATCTCCCTGGTGAATTTGCCGGAAAGCAGTCCGCCGGCCAGCGGGCTCCAGGGCATCAGTCCCAGTCCTTCGCTCAGGGCCATGGGGACGATCTCACGCTCCACGTCGCGGCTGGCGATGGTGTAATAGTTCTGCAGGGCCACAAATTGCGACCAGCCCATCTTTCCGGCATAATCGTTGGCCTTCATCACCATCCAGGCAGGATGGTTGCTGATGCCGATATAACGTACCTTCCCGGCCCTGACCACATCTTCAAGCCCACGCATCGTCTCCTCCAGGGGGGTCAGCGGATCCACGCCATGGATATACAACAGGTCGATATGATCCATATCCAGCCGCCGGAGACTGTCGTTCACCGAATAGGCAATATGGAGCCGGGATAATCCAATCTGGTTGGCGCCAGGTCCCATCCTGATCCTTACCTTGGTAGCCACAAATATCTGCTGACGGTTGATCCCAAGCGAGGTCAGCGCCTTGCCGGTCATCATCTCCGACATCCCTTCCGAATAGGCATTTGCCGTATCGATAAAATTGATGCCGCTGTCGATGGCTGTTTTTACCAGATCGTTCACCTCATCCTGGGGCAGCTGACCGATTGCCTTCCAGTATCCTTTACCGCCAAAAGTCATGGCTCCGAGACATAATTCCGAAACAAGCACGCCTGTTTTTCCGAGGGGATTGTATTTCATACAGTGTGTTTTTTTTGCAAAGGTAGAAAATTCTTTTTCACCATAGACCTTTTCTAAATAAGAGCCGGCACTAAAAAACACGCAAATGCTGTCTTATCTTTATGTGCCGAAACCTGTTACACTTTTAAAATCAGGTGAAGAAACCGCCAACATACATCTTAACCCGTAAAGGCATTGCCGGGCCGGTTCCCGATCCTCCTGAAAAATGCTGGTCAGAACGGCAGGTGGCTCATTTCAGCAGGTTTGAACTTGCGAAGGATAAGATAGTCAAGGTTCCTTCACTGCACCTTAACGGTACCGTCAAAGTTTGTAATTCGCTATGCGAAATACGAAATGTGATATTCGACATTCGTTATTAGGAGTGTTCAAAACATAAAAATTAATATCTGGCGTTCTTTGACATTTTGAAATTATTAGGGTTATTAACATTGGTTTATGCGATGTTAACAAGCGTTTTGCACATCACTGAATAATATATCTGCTGGTTTGAGTTTTTGATCAAAATTTGTGATAAATTAATGTGTATTAACAATTTAGGTTGGCATTTTAATGATATAAATTTGCCTGTTTGCTATCCGATTTTCATCACCAACACCTAATTTTGAATTAGGTTTAAAATGATGAAATTCAAAGAAGACGGAATCGGCGTAGATGACTTGCTCAAACTTATTCCTGAGGAGCTTCTCCTTGATATTGCAGCTGAAACGAATGTTGATTATCAAGTTAAGAATCTCTATGGCCGGAATGTTTTCAACCTATTGCTCTACGCACTGATTGAGAAAGAACGAGTCGGACTCCGTGGTTTGGAGGACTTGTATAGTT
>CAIYQH010000025.1 GCA_903928285.1 uncultured Bacteroidales bacterium | reverse complement strand
GTGATTTTAGCTTTAACGTAAAACTCACCTTCTAAATTAAAAATTATGAAAAAGATATTGTCAATTTTCCTGGTCCTCCTGGTGTTTTCGTCTTGTACGAAACTTGAAGATTTGAATAAAAACATCAAGGATCCCCCCGTTGTTCCAGGTGAAACATTGTTCACCGCAGCCCAGAAACGTCTGTTCGACCAGATGGTCACACCAAACGTAAACCTCAATATATGGAGGATGTTCGTCCAGCAGTGGACTGAAACCACCTATAACGACGAAAGCATCTACGACATCATCACCCGTCCGATTCCCGGCAACCACTGGAACCAGATGTACGTAAGCGTACTGAAAAACCTGGATGAATCCTCAAAAGTTATTGCGGCATCCGGCTCCAAAGTTGGCGACAACCCGGCAGTTTTAGTTAATAAACTCGCTATTATTGAGGTGCTGACAGTTTATTCCTATAGCGTCCTTGTCGAGTCATTCGGCAATGTCCCCTATTCACAGGCACTGAAAACAGGTGTTTTACTTCCCAAGTATGATGACGGTCTTACCATTTACAAAGACCTGATCTCACGGCTGAACGTTGCCATTGGCAATATGAATCCTGCCTATGGCAGCTTTGATAAGGCCGACAACATGTATTACGGAGATGTTGCAGGATGGCTCAAATTTGCCAACTCCCTGAAATTACGCATGGGAATGCTTCTTTCAGATGTAGAACCTGCCCTGGCTAAAACCACTGTGGAGGCTGCCGCCCCTAAGGTAATTTTGTCAAATGCAGATAATGCCCGCATCATCTATATGAGCGCACAGCCCAACGACAATCCTATCTATGAAAACCTTGTCGCCAGCGGCAGGCACGATTTTGTAGGCGCCAACACCTTCATTGATAAAATGAACTCGCTGAATGACCCCAGGTTACCCTACTACTTTACCATGGTAGATACTTCTACCGTCATAGGAACCCCTAAACTGGCTTATGTAGGCGGAATTTACGGGTCCCTCAACGATTTCACGCAATTCTCACACGTCGCTGATCCAATCCAGAATCCTTCTTTCGAAGCTGTCATTTTTGATGCCTCTGAAACCGAATTTTTACTGGCTGAAGGCGCTGCAAGAGGATTTACGGTTGGTGGTACCATAGAAGACCATTATAAAAAAGGAATCACCTTATCATTCCAGTACTGGTCAAAAACTGATACGATTCCTGCAACATACCTGGCCCAGACTGCCGTTAAATATTCAACCGCTACTGGCACATGGAAACAGAAGATCGGGGAACAAAAATGGCTTGCCCTTTATAACAGGGGCTTTGAGGCATGGACTTCGTGGAGAATGCTGGATTATCCGGTACTTGTGAAACCCGCCGATGCCAAAACCGACATTCCTTTACGTCTTACCTTCCCCGTTGTTGAACAAACCCTTAACGGAGCCAATTATAACGCCGCTTCAGCTGCCCTTGGGGCAGGCGGAGATGCTGTTACAACCAGGCTTTTCTGGGATATGTTCCCTCCAAATAAATAGTATCGGAGTAACACACCCGATCAGAATATCTTGCAGGAGGCTGCCCCGGTAAAGGGCAGCCTCCTTTTTTTACTCTCTTCCCTAAACCCCGAACAACCACACGTCGCCCCCCGCCGATCTGTATATTTCTTTAAGTACCCCGGACTTTTGTACACAGTTGCTACAGGGTGACTGTCAAGCCCGGGTTTCCATCCCCATCAGGATATTCGCTTGTCATGTTAGGTTAATACCATATCTAAATTTGCAATCAATAAAAAAACAACCGATATTTGTCATATTCAGCACCGAAATATACACTGGCCGATGCCCGTGTAAAATGAAACAATATGTAAACAAGTCTTATTTTTTCAATGTTATATATTTATATACCAATACCTTAACAAATATTATTTTTTCTTGACTTTGTGAATAAATTCACATATATTTGCTTTAGTATTATTGATGTTGGGTTATGTTAATCATTTATTTCATATAAGGAATCCTTCGTATTCAATAAATATGCTGATAACCGTTTTTTCTTTAACAGTTTTTTGGTTTTCTGTGGCCGGTTCTTTCACCACCGGATTCAGGCAGTCGGGACAGCAGCTCTTTACGCTCAAAAAACATCCGGCATGTTTGCTTTCAACAACAGGTAAACCACTTTTCGGTAGACACTTTAAATGATCTGTTATATAAACAATTTAACATTTAAATTCACTGTTGTCCGGTAAAACTTTAAAGTAGGGTTGGCCGGTTAAGGCCAACCCATGATGGTTACCTTTGTAGTTACGACACAAACAAAGTTAGCCATGGG
>CAIYQH010000024.1 GCA_903928285.1 uncultured Bacteroidales bacterium | reverse complement strand
TTATCGACCGGATGGATTTTGCTTATGCCGCAGCAGACCTCATCGTGTCACGCGCCGGGGCTATTGCCATTTCAGAACTGTGTGTCGTGGGCAAACCGCTGATCCTGGTACCCTCGCCCAACGTCTCGGAGGATCACCAGACAAAAAATGCCCGCGCCCTCACCGACAAAAATGCAGCGCTGCTTATCCCCGATGCCACGGCAGTCGATACCCTTGGGAAGACAATTGTGGATCTGTTCTGGAATCCTGCATTACAAGCCGAACTCAGCGTCAACATTAGAGTCCTTGGCATCCTCCATTCGGCTGAAAAGATCGCCAATGTGGCCATATCCCTGATGACCCCGGGCCCCATGGCATCGAACCCTGAAACTGTCCAGCTCCAGCCCCGTTCAGTTTACCTCCTCGGCATTGGCGGCATCGGCATGAGCGCCCTGGCAAGATTTTTCCGTCAGCAGGGTTCTGCCGTGGCCGGGTATGACCGTACCCAAACCCCTCTTACCGACCAGATGGCCGGAGAGGGAATGGATATCCACTTCACCGAAGATATCTCGCTGATCCCGCCCAAACCCGACCTGGTGATCTATACTCCGGCCGTGCCAGCGAACAACCTGGAATACCTGTTCTTTAAAAACCAGGAATATCCGATGCGAAAAAGGGCCGAGGTGCTGGGGATGATCTCCGGCGCTTACAAGACAATAGCCGTTGCCGGAACGCACGGGAAGACAACCACTTCGACCCTGATCGCCCATTTACTCCATACAGCAGGTACAGGACAGATTGCCTTTTTGGGAGGTGTTTCAAAGAATTATGGCACCAACTACCTGCACGAAACCCCGCACGACCAGGTCCGGGTAAAGGGAGAATCACCCCCCGGCATCACTTACTGCGTAGTCGAAGCCGACGAATATGACAAATCCTTCCTCCAGCTGACGCCCTATATTTCGATCATCACCTCCGCCGATGCCGACCACCTCGATATTTACGGAAGTCATGACGATCTGAAGAAAACTTTTTCGGCCTTTACGTCACGGACAGCAGCCGGCGGTTCGCTCATCATCAAGGCGGGGGTTAACGTGACCCCGAAACGGATCAACGATTATACGGTTTATGACTATTCCATTACAGGGGAAGCGGCATTTTCAGCCACTGAAGTAAGACTGGTCAACGGTTTGCTGCATTTCGACTTTGTCTCTCCATCCGGCATCCTTCCAGGCCTTGTTCTGGGTGTGCCCGGTAAATTCAACCTCGAAAACGCCATTTCGGCGCTTGCCGTCGCGACCCTGCTCGGCATCCGCGCAAAGGATCTCAGAAAGGCGCTACTGACCTACGAGGGGGTACAACGCAGGTTCGAAGTACGGATCCGCAGGGGCGACCTGGTCTACATCGATGATTATGCCCACCATCCGGAGGAGCTGAAAGCCTGTATCGGCGCGGTGCGGGAACTTTATCCCGGGAAAAGAATCACGGGTATCTTCCAGCCGCATCTTTTCACCCGTACCCGCGACCTGGCCGACGACTTCGCCAGGAGCCTCGAAATGCTGGATGAACTGCTGTTGCTCGACATTTACCCTGCCCGGGAACTGCCCATTGCCGGGATCAATTCACAGTTTCTGCTTGACCGTATCAGTCTCCAGCATAAAAAACTGATCGGAAAAAACAGCATCCTTGATGAACTTGCCGCAAACAAACCGGAGATCCTGCTGACCCTAGGTGCGGGCGACATTGACCAGCTTGCCGGACCCATCACAAACGCCTTATCATTACCAGCCTGACAGATGAAGAGATTCCTGAAAATACTGCACATCATCGTATGGATCCTGCTGGTTTCCGGAACAGGCGTCGTGGTTGGCTTTGCCGAAATAGAGCATTACAACCAGCCCTGCACCAACGTGGCCATCTCCATCGATTACGGCGCTGCTGACATGCTCATCACCAAAAAAGAGATCGACTCCATCCTGGTCAGAACCTCCGGCATGGTCAAAGGCAAACCGCTGGGATATATCAATACTGCAACCATTGAAAGCGCCATCAGGAAACAATCCTATGTGGCGCAGGTAAAGGTTTACGAGAGCATCGAAGGTACCCTTTTCATCAGTATCCGCCAGCGCGAACCGCTGTTGCGTATCATCAACCGGAAATATGAAAGCTACTACCTCGATGAGTCGGGGTCGTTGCTCCCGGTGAGTCCGCATTTTTCAGCCCGGGTACTGGTTGCCAACGGCGTGATCGATTATTCCTATATCAAAAACCCGAATTACCGGGTCAACATCCTGGCCGTCACCGACTCTGTTTATTATGATTCGCTGATGACCAACCTTTACAAACTTACGATGTTCATTACCCATGACAAATTCCTGAAGGCCCAGATTGACCAGGTTTATGTGACCGAAGGCGGAGAATTTGAACTCATCCCCCGCATAGGCAATCATGTGATCCTGTTAGGCAAGGCCGTTGACCTTGACGACAAATTCAGGAAACTGTTTGCCTTTTACAAATTAGGGCTGAACAAAATCGGCTGGAATAAATACAACATCATCAATATAAAATACAAGAATCAAGTAGTCTGTTCTAAAATATAACGTAGCATGAAAAACGAAGGCATCATTGTCGGTCTCGACATCGGAACTACCAAGATTGCGGTCATCGTAGGGCGCAAAAACGAATATGGAAAAATTGAGATCCTGGGCTATGGCAAAGTACCTTCCATCGGGGTGAAGCGGGGGGTAGTTGCCAATATTGACAATACCGTGCAGTCCATCAAGGATGCGGTAGCCGAAGCCGCTGCCAAATCGGGGGTGAACATCAAGTATGTCAATGTGGGAATCGCGGGGCAGCATATCAAGAGTATGCAGCACCGGGGAAGCATGATCCGCGAGGACAGTGAAACAGAGATCAGCCAGGCCGATATTGAAAAGCTTTGCAACAGCATGTACAACCTGAATATGAATCCGGGCGAGGAGATCCTGGATGTGATCCCGCAGGAATTCAGTATCGACGGCGAACACGGCATTACCATGCCGAAGGGAGGCATCGGCAGTAACCTGGAAGCCAACTTTCATATCATCATAGGCCAGACAGCCGCCGCCAAGAACATCTACCGTTGTGTACGCAAGGCAGGGCTCGAAGTGGTTGAACTGATCCTCGAGCCGATTGCTTCGGCCGAAGCGGTGCTTTGCGAAGATGAGAAAGAGGCGGGTGTGGTGCTGGTCGATATCGGCGGAGGTACCTCCGACATTGCCATTTTCCATGGTGGGATCATCCGTCATACGGCGGTTATCCCCCTGGGCGGCGAAATCATCACCGAAGATATCAGGGAAGGTTGTTCCATCATCAAAAAGCATGCGGAACAGCTGAAGGTCAAGTTCGGGTCGGCCATGGCGCGCGAAAACAGGGAGGAAGAGATTGTCTCCATCCCGGGAACCCGCGGAAAACCCGCCAAGGAGATCAGCCTGAAAAATCTTGCTTCCATCATCCAGGCCCGTATGGAGGAGATTATTGAGCATATCTACTATGAGATCAAAAATTCAGGCTATGAGAAAAAGCTGATTGAGGGGATTGTCCTCACCGGCGGAGGTGCGCACCTGAAGCATGTGGCGCAGCTCACCGAATTTATCACAGGTCTCGACACACGGATCGGCTACCCCAATGAACATCTTGCCAGCGATGTACCTCCCGAAATGGCCAGCCCCATGTATGCCACCGGTATCGGACTGGTGATCGAAGGGATCGGCCGGTATCAGAAAGATGCTGAAAACAAACCGGTTGAAATCATCCAGCCGGGTATCAGGGAGGTTGTTGCCGCACCGACTGAAAAGGTAAACAGGAAATTGCTGGATACTTTTCTCAATAAAATCAGGAACATTTTCGAGGAGGATGTCCAGTAATCAAACTATTAACAATGGTGCGTTAATAACTAATTAAAGAACAGTCCTTTTCTATATCCTTTATTCATAATTTTAACCCTTAAAAATATATGATCATGGCCGATATGTTAAAATTTGACCTGCCAAAAAACCAGTCATCAATCATTAAAGTCATCGGAGTAGGCGGCGGCGGCAGTAATGCTGTGAACCATATGTATCACCAGGGAATCAAGGGAGTTGATTTCATCATCTGCAATACCGATGAACAGGCCATGATCATGAGCCCTGTTCCCACCAAGATCCAGCTGGGGGTAAACCTGACCCAGGGCCTGGGGGCCGGTGCGGCGCCAACGGTCGGGAGAAATGCAGCCCTTGAAAATTCCGACGACATCCGCAGCGTGCTCGAAAAGGGCACCAAGATGCTGTTTATCACCGCAGGCCTCGGCGGTGGCACAGGCACCGGCGCGGCACCCGTGATCGCCCAGATTTCAAGGGAACTCGGTATCCTTACTGTCGGGATTGTCACGATCCCGTTTTCATTCGAGGGCCGCAAACGCCGCCAGTCGGCAGAAGAGGGCATCAGGGCGTTGAAACAGAATGTCGATGCCCTGCTGATCATCAGCAATGACAAGCTCCGGCTCCTTTGCGGCGACCTTCCCCTTTCAGAGGCTTTTACCCGCGCCGACAACGTACTCACCACCGCAGCTAAAGGCATTGCCGAGATCATCACGGTGGTCGGCTATATCAATGTCGATTTTGAAGATGTGAAAACCGTCATGAAAGACAGCGGCGTGGCCATCATGGGTACGGGCATCGCCAATGGTCCGAACCGCGCACAGATGGCTGTTGAAGAGGCGTTGAACTCTCCGCTGCTCGACAACAACGATATCAACGGTGCCGGCAACCTGCTGCTCTATATCTCCTCCGGAAAGAATGAGATCACCATGGACGAGGTCACCGAAATTACCGACTACATCCAGGAAAAGACCAAATCCACAGGGGATGTCATCTGGGGCAATGGCTTTGATGAATCGCTCGACGATAAGATCAGTGTTACCATTATCGCCACCGGGTTTGATGAAGATCACAAGCAAAAGGATCCTTCCAAACCTGTCGATGTTACCGTTCACAATCTCTATTCCGATTCACCGGCTCCGCAGGTCGAACACAGGGTGTTTGTCGCCCACCCTGAGCCGCCAGAACGATTCGAAACCGCCATCGAAAAACATATTTTCGAGCCTGAACCCGAACCCAGCCCTTACGAAATAGTACCCGCCTCTGATATAGCCGAGCCTTCAAGGATCATCGAATTTTCAGTTGAAAAAAACGAACCCGATACTCAATTCGAATCACCCCAAACCCTGATTGAGGATCTCCAACTTGTCGAAAATTTCGAAGAACCCGTTATGGAGATGCAGTTCAAACCTTTGCCGGCAAGCTACCCGCTGGAAACCTCCCAGCCCGATCAGTCTGATTTTCAGAACAGGATACTGGATGAACGGGTTTCCAAGCTCAGGCAACTTAGCGAGAAATTAAAGACCCATCTCCCCATTGAAAGCAACCTTTACGAGATCGAGAATATCCCGGCCTACAAACGCCGCAATGTGGATCTGAGTGATGTGACCCCCTCTTCCGAGTCGCACCGGGCCAAGTACAACCTCACCGATAATGCCGAGAATCCTCTTGAATCCAATGGAAACAATCCTTACCTGCACCCAAAAGCCGATTAAATGAGCCTTGAACAAAAAATCAACGACGATATCAAAAAGGCGATGCTTGCCCGCGACGCGGAGAGGCTGGAAGCCCTGAGGGCCATCAAGGCAGCCCTGCTGCTCGAAAAAGCCAAAGAGGGCGGCTCCGGCGAGGTTGACGATGCCACAGAGCTGAAAATCTTGCAAAAGCTGGTCAAGCAACGCCGCGAATCGGCCGACATCTATATCCAGGCAAACCGTCAGGATCTGGCGAAGAAGGAGCTTTTTGATGCATCAATCATTGAAACCTATCTGCCGCAACAGCTTTCAGAAGCCGACGTAACGGTGATCATCCGGAAGATCGTTGCAGATACCGGTGCCACTTCGGTAAAAGATATGGGCAGGGTGATGGGCGCGGCCTCAAAGGAGCTTGCCGGCAAGGCGGATAACAAGATGATCTCGGCTATTGTGAAGGCTCTGCTTGGTGCTTAATACGACTGGCAAACCGTTTTTCGCGATAATCTGATACCCATTTCGATATCAGGCAGGTCAGCCTCCACAGCATCTTCCATTTTCCAAAGCCTTTGCGAACGTCGGCATACCACCGTTCACCCCTAAGCACCTTCCCAAAGGCCCTCCAGACACGGTCGTTGTCGCGCACCAGCCTGTGGATTTTCAGCGGAACCGCATTGAACAGGTATTTGATCCGGTTGGCCTCCAGCAATTCGGTCATCAGTTCATCGTTCACCGCCTCTGAGTAGGAGGCTAACGACGGTGCTGCCGATCCGAGAAACTTCAGGGATGCTTCGGCTGCCAGCTTGCCACTGCGAACCGCGTAGTAGATGCCTTCGCCCGTGAGCGGATCGGTAAGTCCACCTGCATCGCCGGCAACCATCACCCGTGCATTATGAAACAAGCTTTTTTCAACCCTGACCGGGATTGGCCATGCTTTCATCGAAAGAGTCTCGAACACCCGGATGGAATAGGCCCTGTTCCGGCCGCCTGATGCGGCGTTCGTGGCAGCGGTGCCCGATCCTGACAACCATGGACCATCTGCAAGATAGGCTACCAGACCGTCGTAGTAATTCATCATCCCCTTCGTCAGGCTGGCCGGACCGCCGACACCGATCGAAAAATGGTCTTTCTTGGGGAATACCCATCCATATCCGCCCGGGAATGCGCCCCAGTCGAGAAACACCGTCTGCGAGTATGCCTTTACAATGGCCGGATCGGCGGTAACTTCCGCCTCCCAGGCAAGACCCGGCATGATATGTTTCCGCAGGTCGGCCGATCGCGCCACAGCGCTCGATGCCCCGTCGGCGCCGATGACCAGCCGTGAACAGTAACTGCGGCCAGGGGTTTCCACCACTGCCATTTCCTGATCCTGTTTCACCCCGGTAACCTTCACATCGTATAAAATCTTTGCCCCGGCCTCTATGGCCTTTCTCAGCAAAAAGTGATCAAATTTGTCACGCATGGTGCAATAGAGCATCGGCTCAGCCGAGGTGCGTTTAAATACCTCTTTAAATCCGCTGGAAAATACGATGTTATGGACACTGGTCTCAAATACCGGGGAGACATCAAAGGGAATTTCGGCCAGGATCTTATGGGTTAACCCTGCTCCACATACTTTATACCTCGGAAACTGTGTCTTTTCCAGGATGAGGACGGAGATGCCCTGTCTGGCAAGGGTATAGGCTGCAATGGAGCCGGCAGGACCGGCACCGGCAACGATTACATCGGCATCTGTGGTCATAGTATCTAATTAATATCAGGGAACTTAAAGCAGTGTCAGCACCTCTTTCAGCAACTTTTCCTTGCTGACGGGGACCACGCCTACCTCCTCGCACACGAGACCCCCGGCCAGATTCGAGATAAAGGCAATCTCATAGGGTGTGCGTTTTAATGCGAGGCACAGGGAGGCAATGCTGATCACCGTATCGCCGGCACCTGAAACATCAGAGATCATCCGCATATGGGCAGGGATGAAAATATTTTTCTCCTGCCGGCTATCCTTCAAACTCATCATGACCCCCTTTTCCGACATGGTGGTCAGCACATACTGACATTCGAGTTGCCGGCCCAGCTGCTGTGCGGTTTTGATCACCTCCTCCGTCTCCTTCAGCTCATCGGAGAGGTTCATTCCCTCCTTCAACTCCTTCAGGTTGGGCTTGATCAGGGTCACCTGCCTGTAAAACATGAAATTCTTTTTCTTGGGATCAACCGAAACAGGAATATTGCGTGCCTGCGCCCGTTTCACCACCTCGGCGATCAGCTTTTGGGTAATCACCCCCTTGTCGTAATCCTGGAAAATGATGCCGTCGATCTTCACCTTGGTCAGGATCTGGTCGATCACACGGATCAGGGTTAAGAAGTCCCCGTTGACCAGGTCATTGTCCATCTCTTCATCAACCCTGAGCATCTGGAAAGCATTGCCGAAAATCCTGAACTTCGTGGTAGTGATGCGGCGTGTACTGCGCACAATCCCTACATCATCAATTTTTTCCTTTTTCAGCAGTTCGAGAAAAAGATCTCCCTTATCATCGGTACCGATCACCGAACAGAGGATGGGGTTTGCCCCCATCGACCGGATGTTCATGGCAACATTGGCGGCCCCTCCCATACGATTTTCGCGTTTGCGTAATGCTACTATGGGAATGGGCGCCTCGGGCGAAATCCGTTCCACTTTGCCCCACAGGTAGGAGTCAACCATCACATCGCCGATGATCAGGATGTTCAGTTTGTTGAAATCCTTAAACAACTTCTTGTAGTTACCTTCTTTTTGCATCAGCCACTATATTTTCAAGGGTTCGATCCGAAACAGGAGATCAAACCACACCGTTGAAATGGTAATCAGAGATGGTCTTGATATTTTTGTTTGCCTCGTCAACATTGATCTTGCCGTCCATCAGCCGGATAATGCGGTGGGCATGCTGGGCAATATCCTCGACATCGCAAGCCCCCTGGTCCTGATCGTTCTCACGACCCTCTTCTTACTCTTTGAGACAAAGGGATTCTCTCAAAAACTGCTGATCATCATCGTGGAACACCGGCCCGCAGACATGGACCGGTTCCTTGCTCTTACCCGGAAGAACGTTGACTACCTTGTCA